>JBMYXJ010000356.1:0-3965 GCA_049608285.1 Mycobacterium sp.
CCCCGCCGCATCGATACGGCCGGGTCCAGGGTCTGCGTCATTCTCGAAGGCTGGTTCGTCGGTACACCACCCCAGTCACGGGCGGCCCTGGAACCCGCCATGAATGAGTTCGAGACCGGAGCGGACCCGGCGTCCGCGGTTGTTGCCGACGTCCACATCGAAGGCCGCGAGTACACCCGCACCTTCAAACGTAGGAACGTAGCCGCCAACACCGGGGGTGGATGGCAGGTCAAAGAGCGGCTCGTCCACCGGACCCGCGCGTGCGGCGCCGCAGCCCCGGAAGGAGCGCGGTTGGACAATCTGTCATTCGTGGTGCCCACCGACATCCATCCCTCTGTGTCCGACAAGCCCCACGGCATCGACTGGACCCTGCGGATCCGGATCAGGGCAGGCCAGGCGCCCGTTTGGGATGCGAAATATGACGTACGCATTCGCGGCCGCAACGGATCCGGGGTCAGTCTGGATTCCAAACGGCAGGAGTTCCAGATCCCTGAGATTCCGAACAACAGCCTGCCGAAGCTGACGGTCAGCGGTGGCTAACGAATGACGCCGGTTCCCAGTTCGCGGGCATACTGGGCGAGGACATCATCGCTGATCGGTTCTCGTTGTGCGTGCAGGAGCACGGACTTCTCCGGGGCGGGGTGTTCCAGGATCACGCCGTGGACGCGTAGGTTCGGCGTGAGTTCGTTACCCCGCGCAACGTAGGCGTGCGCCCGGGCGACCCCGTTGAATGCCACCAGGTGCTCCTGCCAGGTTCGCGGCCGCCCGTAGCGGCCGTCGTGGACCACGACGTGATCACGATGCCAGGTCGCCGACCACGACATCGCCGCCCGCTGATGTGCGACCCACGCGGCGAGGCCACCGAGAGCAGCGATACCGGCGGCGATGAGCGCGAGCAGCCACAACTGCTCGGCGACCGCTACGACGAGAAACAGCAGGACCAGGACGGCCAGCAGCCACGTCATCGCGTTGTTGGCCCCGTCGCGGCCGCCGGGCTGCAGGATCACTTGGGTGTGTGGGCGCCTACCCAGGTTGGTGCGCAGTGGCACGGCCAGCGTGATCGGGTCCCGAAGCAGCGTGCGTTTCAGGCGCCGCCAGTGCTCAGGCGCCGACATCAGCGTGCCACGGAGAAGCGCGTGCTCATGGGTCCTTTTTCAGGGCTGGGTGTACCCGGGCGGGTTAGCGCCTTCGACCCAGAAGTCGACACCCAGGTCTGATCCTGGAATGCAGTCGTACTGCGACAGATCGGTGACACCTGCCTCCAGCAGCACGTCTTCGCACAGCAGGGTGTTACCGGTGTAGCTTGCAGGTTTGCTCAGCACAACGTAGGCGGCATCGGAATACACCTCGGGTTTGCGTGAGCGGGCCATCGACTCGTCACCGCCGAGGAGGTTTTGCACGGCGGCGGTGGCTACCATGGTTCGCGGCCACAGGGTGTTGGAGGCGATGCCCGCTTCGCGCATCTCTTCAGCAATTCCCAAGGCGCACAAAGTCATACCAAATTTCGCCATCATGTACGGGGTTGGTCGCAACCATTTGGACTCCAGCAAGATGGGCGGGGAGAGCGTCAAGATGTGCGGGTTGTCTCGGCCCTTCATATGCGGGATGCAAGCCTGTGACACCGTGTAGGTGCCACGCACCTGGATGCCGTTCATCAGGTCGAAGCGCTTCAGTGGCACCTCTTCGATTGAGCCCAGGTTGATCGCCGAGGCATTGTTCACACAGATGTCGATGCCGCCGAACTGTTCGACGGTCTTGGCGACCGCTTCGGCCACCGAATCACCATCGCGGACGTCTCCGACGATCGGCAGCGCCTGCCCGCCGACCTCCTCTATCTCCTTGGCCGCTGTGTAAACCGTGCCGGGGAGCTTGGGATGCGGCTGGGCTGTCTTGGCTACTAGGGCGATGTTGGCACCGTTGGCGGCGACTCGTTTGGCGATCGCCAGCCCGATACCGCGGCTGGCGCCCGAGATGAACATGGTTTTTCCCGCGAGTGACATGGGTCTCAGCATATTCCCGCGATATTCCCGCGCTAAACGGCACCGATGCTCGCGGCCGGGTGCGCTCGATCGTAGCGGCGAGGTGCCGGGGAACAATGGTCGCCGTCGGCGCTGTTATTGGCAACAGTTGTAGCGGGAGTATTGCTGCCGGAGAAGGTCGTCGGTGGCTACCTCTAGGATCGGCGGAAGGGAATGATGGTGCCAGCGTTGGCCATGGAGGCTTCGTCGCGTTCGGTCGAGGTGCCGGACCTGTTTGGCCTCGCCGCTACAGAAGGGAAGGTGCTTCCCACGATGACAGACACCGATGAGCCGGCTTCCGATGCGGCTCTGGACGAGCAGGACTCGGGCCCCGCTCCGCCTGGGTCTCAGCCTGAGTCTCAGCCCGATTCCAAGCATGAGGAATCCGATGCCGAGTTGACTGCTCGGTTCGAACGTGACGCGATACCGCTGCTCGATCAGCTCTACGGCGGCGCGCTACGTATGACGCGCAATCCCGCCGACGCAGAGGATCTGCTGCAGGAAACCATGGTCAAGGCCTATGCCGGATTCCGCTCCTTCCGCGAGGGGACGAACCTCAAGGCATGGCTGTATCGCATTTTGACCAATACCTACATCAACAGCTACCGCAAGAAGCAACGTCGGCCAGCTGAGTATCCGACCGAGGAGGTCACTGACTGGCAGCTGGCAGCCAGCGCCCAACACTCCTCGACCGGGCTGCGGTCCGCCGAGGTCGAGGCACTGGAATTACTACCCGATACTGAGATCAAGGAAGCCCTGCAGGCGTTGCCCGAGGAGTTCCGAATGGCGGTGTACTACGCCGATGTGGAGGGCTTCCCGTACAAGGAGATCGCCGAAATCATGGACACACCGATTGGGACGGTGATGTCGCGATTGCATCGCGGCAGGCGCCAGCTCCGCGAATCTCTGGTCGATGTGGCCCGGGAGCGCGGCTTTCTGCGTGGTGAGCAGCTCGACGCGCCCGAGGAGGTCCCATCATGAGTCAGGAGGAGCGCTGGACCCCGCCGGTGGGCCCGATCGACCCGAATCATCCCGAGTGCGCTGCGGTCATTGCCGAGGTCTGGACGCTGCTCGACGGCGAATGCACCGTCGAGACCCGCGAAAAGCTGCGTCAGCATCTCGAGGTGTGCCCGACGTGTCTGCGGCATTACGGCGTCGAGGAGAGGATCAAGACCATGATCGCCACCAAGTGCGGTGGTGAACACGCTCCGGAGAGCCTGCGGGCGCGCCTTCAGATCGAGATCAGCCGCACCACGATTATTCGGCGGGGTTAGCGCACCGACTTTGAACCAGCGTTCGGCCGCTTTCCGTGGTTGGCATTGGCATGCTTGCGGTCGCGCTTCTTGCGGCCACGCTTGGCCATGATGTTCCTCCATGTCGTCAGGGGTTGTCTGGCCCACATTCCTCGGGCGTATATGGGCCATTGTCTCACGGCCCAGTGACAGGGTTGCCTGGCCGGGGGTGTGGTTCGATAGAACCCGACAGCACCAGCGGTGAGTGGAGTGGGGTGAAGATGGCCGAGGATGTTCGCGCGGAGATCGTGGCCAGTGTGCTCGAGGTCATGGTCCACGAAGGCGATCAGGTCGCTGAAGGCGACACCTTGGTGCTGCTCGAGTCGATGAAGATGGAGATTCCCGTGCTCGCCGAGGTTGCCGGCACCGTCAGCACGGTGAGCGTGGCCATCGGCGACGTCATTCAGGCGGGCGATCTCATCGCGGTCATCAGCTAGCGTCCCGGTGACGCCAATGTGCAGAACGCGGTAGGTCATGTCCACCCTCGGTGATCTACTCGCCGAACACACCGTCCTACCTGGCAGTGCCGTCGATCATCTGCACGCCGTCGTTGCTGAATGGCAGCTACTAGCCGATCTCTCCTTCGCTGACTATCTGCTGTGGGTGCGCCGCGATGACAGCAAGGTCGTCTGCGTGGCCCAGGTACGGCCCAACA
>JBMYXJ010000357.1:0-3952 GCA_049608285.1 Mycobacterium sp.
GTCAGGGCATCACCAGTAGCAACGCTGCGACGTACTCCTGCTGTCCGGCCATAGGGCGAAGTAGCGCCAACGCCGCCGGACGGGGTGGCCGTGTCCGGGCTGCGGCAGGACTTTCGTCGCGTTCGGTGCGGCAGCACCCGAGGGCCTGTTGATTGCCCATCCGGCTAGGCACCCGCGGCGGTCCCGGACGCGCTCAACAACCCTTCGGCCGGTGAAAGTACTGTTTCAAAGTATTGTTTCACCGTGCCTGTCGACCGCCTTCTTCCCACCGAAGACGCGCGAGATCTTGTAGAGCTCGCTCGGCAGATCTCCGACAGAGCTCTCGACCCAATCGTTGACCGCCACGAGAAGGACGAAACCTACCCCGCGGGTCTGTTCGCCACGCTTGGCGACGCCGGGCTACTCAGCCTGCCCTACCCCGAAGATTGGGGCGGCGGTGGTCAGCCCTATGAGGTCTATCTACAGGTACTCGAGGAGCTCGCCGCGCGTTGGGCTGCCGTCGCCGTCGCCGTCAGCGTGCACAGTCTGTCCTGCCATCCCCTGATGGCCTTCGGAACCAGCGAGCAGCAGAATCGCTGGCTTCCCAACATGCTCGGCGGAGCGACGGTAGGCGCCTACAGCCTGTCTGAACCACAAGCAGGCTCAGACGCCGCCGCCCTGACCTGCAAGGCCACCACAGTGGACGGCGGGTACCGGATCGAGGGAGCCAAGGCGTGGATCACCCACGGCGGGATAGCGGACTTCTACAACCTGTTCGCCCGTACCGGCGAAGGCTCACAAGACATCTCCTGTTTCCTTGTCGCCAAAGACACCCCCGGCCTGACGTTCGGCAAGCCCGAGGAGAAGATGGGCCTACACGCGGTCCCAACCACCACCGCGCATTACGACGACGCCTTTGTCGACGTAGAAAGGCGGATCGGGGCAGAAGGACAGGGACTCCAGATCGCGTTCAGTGCACTGGATTCCGGACGTCTCGG
The DNA here is from genome assembly GCA_049608285.1 of Mycobacterium sp. Lineage (GTDB taxonomy): Bacteria > Actinomycetota > Actinomycetes > Mycobacteriales > Mycobacteriaceae > Mycobacterium. Next base: position 978 of record JBMYXJ010000357.1, read on the forward strand.
GATTTCTGCAGTAGCTACGGGCCTGGCACAGGCGGCGCTTGACGAGGCAGTAGCGTATAGCCAGCAGCGAACGACGTTCGGCCGCAGGATTATCGACCACCAAGGACTGGCGTTCGTTCTCGCCGACATGGCTGCGGCCGTCGACTCCGCACGGGCTACCTACCTCGATGCGGCACGTCGCCGCGATGCGGGGCTGGACTACTCACGCCTGGCGTCGGTGGCCAAATTGGTTGCCACAGACGCGGCAATGAAGGTGACGACCGACGCTGTCCAGGTTTTCGGCGGCGCAGGCTACACCCGCGACTACCGCGTCGAGCGGTACATGCGAGAAGCGAAGATAATGCAGATCTTCGAGGGCACCAACCAGATTCAGCGTCTGGTGATCAGCCGGCACCTGGCCCGCTGACCGCCTGGGCCAATTCGGTCCGCCCTTGGCGGCGCACGGCCAGTAGCTCGGCGAGCGTAGCAACGACCACACCGAACGCGAAGTAGAGCGGCACCAGAAACACCCCGACTCCGAACAGATGGTCAGAACCGGGGTTATAGGCGAACACACCCAGTTCCCTAAGGCCGACTTCGGCGGCCGGGCCTACGATCGCCGCGATAGCGCCGCAGATCGCGGCCGGACCGTCACCCAGCACGCACCACGTGAGCACAGCCGCAACGCAAATCAGCGTTGTGGCCGGGGTGACCGGCGCGCCGTGCAGCAAAGCAGTCGTGACGTACATACCGACGACTGCCGCCACTCCGGCAATGCCTTGCCGGAGCGTGACTGTGGTGCGCATCTGCGGCAAGTGCAACCGTAACTCTGCCAGCGACACCGTCGCTGCGCCCACGAGCAACGGAAACCAGACCGGGCTGCTCCCCACGAATGGGACGGCGTCGGTGTAGTACACGGTAGTTCCTGACGTCACGTGGCCGTGGTCGCCGATCAGCGCGGCGATGCCACCCAGGACGAACAGGAAAACGACTTCAGGCAATCGCAGTTTCACTTCGCGAACGCTACTCCGGTGGGTCGCCCACCTGGGGCAGTTCTCCGGCAGCGATTGCGCACGGCGTCTGCCGAGCTGCTACCGAATCGGCGGGAGGAAGGTCGGCCGGTGGCAATAGTTCGGCTGGCGGCGGCGCAGGTGTCGGTGTTGGCGCCGAATCGGTAGCCGTTTCGAAATCGCCTAACTCCCCGTCCCCTGCCTCCCCGCCGGTGGCTTCCTCGCTGTCGGCCGCGGCTTCCTCCATCTCAGCGTCGTCAGCGTCGTCAGCGTCGTCGGCTTCCTCGGCTTCCTCGGCTTCGTCGGCTTCGTCGGCGTCGTCGGCGTCGTCGGCTTCGTCGGCTTCGTCGGCTTCGTCGGCGGCGTCGGCGGCGTCGGCGTCGTCGGCGTCGTCAACCTCCTCGGCTTCCTCAAAGTCCGGTGGATCATCGAGGTCAGGAAAGTCCATCTCAGGAATCTCGGGGATAAAGCCGCCCGTACCGCCCAGCAATCCGCTCAACGAGTCTGCCAACTGCTGGCCGAACCCAGACAGCCCGCCACCAAACGCCGGCGCAGAACCCGTGCCGGCCAGGTGTGTCTCCAGGGGCAGCCTAGGCCCCGATGGGACGCGTGCCGGAGCGAGTGGCTCGGCGGCCTCTGGTGGCATCGGCGGCGAGGGTACGGCCACCGCCGAGGGAGGCGTGGCCCATGCCCAAGCCAGAGTTGTAGCCGGATCCACGGCAGGCGGCGTAGCCGAAAGGTCCTCCTCAAGGGCGGCTTCAGTCTGGAAGCGCGCCGTCGCCGAACCCCGGGTCGGCCCGATATCACCGGGCATATCGAACACCGGCTGGCGTTCGGCCGCTATCTCGGCGACCGCGCGTTGATAGGCGTCCGTCACCGACGTCGTCGCCGTGCGCATCACTGCGAGCCAGTCGGATCCAACACTGCTCTCCACAAACGGTTTCACCGCTTGGTCAACCAACTCCGCGGCCACCGCCCGGTCCCCCACCCCCGTTCTCACGGTCGCCGCGGCCGCCAGCCAGTCCGCACGCTGGGCCTGCGCACGATTCTCGATCGCGACAACAGCATCCACCTTCGCATCGACGACACGCCACAAGGTCTCCCTCACGGCGCCCAGGGCGTCCATCGCGGTGCTTACCAACGCGGCCGCGGTCCGCGACGCCTCATCGTGGCGGCGCAGGAAGTCCCGGGACGCCTCGGCACCGGCGCCCTGCCACGCCACCGACAGCGCCGATGCCTGCCGCTGCTGAACCTGCAGTGCATCCTGCGAGGCTCGGACAGCACTCTCCAGAGCTCGCCAGTCAGCCTGCAGGGCGAACAAATCCATCCCGTCCTCGCTGCCGTACCTGTCGCGCACCTGCGCGGCGTGCTGCGTCAGCTCGGGATGCCGGTAGCCCAGTTGATGACACGCCCACACGTAACGCTGCAGATTCCCGACCGCGGGCATCCCCTGGCCCAGTCGTGAAGAGACGTCGAACTCCTCGGCCACAGGCTTCGCCTAACCCACCCACGTCGCTGCGCGCGCGTCGGCATCCTGGTAGAGATCGGCCGCCGATCGCAACACCGCAGCGATTTCATTGGCTGCCCGCGACCACTGCCGCAGCGAGGTGACTACGTCGTCAAGTGCCGCACGCAGCGCGACACCGTGTGTGAAGTAGTCACGCCCGGCGCAGGCTCCTCCGAAAGCCAAGTCACTCAGGTGTGTTCGCACCGTGCCCTCGACCGTCAGTGCGGCGGCTTCGTACTCGCGCGCGATCGCGCGCATTGCCCCTACGTCGACGCGGGCTGCGTCTACATGTCTCATATGAGGTTGGACGCCGGTCAGGCCGTATTGGTTCCAATCAGCGCCGTGAGGCTCTCAGCCCTGGGCGCTGACCGACTCCGCGACCCGAACCGCCATCTGCCTGGCGGTATCTTCATCGGCAGCTTCCACCATCACGCGCACCAGCGGTTCAGTTCCTGAGGGGCGCAAGAGAATTCGGCCGC
>JBMYXJ010000358.1:0-3942 GCA_049608285.1 Mycobacterium sp.
TTGGGCTTCGACATCGAGCTTCGCGTCTTCGATTGCCATCGCAGCGGCAGCAAATCCAAACTGGATTTCCCGGCACATCAACTTCATGTTTTTGCGTGGCTTGATGAACTTTTTGGGCTCGAATCCTTCGACGACTTACTCGAGCGTTCTGGGCCCGGCCGGGCCCGATACCTGATGTTGCGGTTACTCGAGCGCGCAGGCGAGCGGCGAGTCTCTATCCCGGCGCTGACCTCCACCGATTATGTGAACACCATCCCGACTGAGCTCGAACCATGGTTCCCCGGCGACGAAGACGTCGAGCGTCGCTATCGCGCCTGGATCCGCTGGAATGCCGCAATCATGGTGCATCGCGCGCAACGACCAGGAGTCGGCGTCGGGGGGCATATTTCTACCTACGCGTCCTCGGCCGCCCTCTATGAGGTCGGGTTCAACCATTTTTTCCGAGGCAAGTCCCACCCCGGGGGCGGGGACCAGATCTTCATCCAAGGCCACGCATCACCGGGGATCTACGCCCGGGCGTTCCTGGAAGGACGCCTCAGCGCCGACCAGCTCGACGGGTTTCGCCAGGAGCACAGCCATCCTGGGGGTGGCATCCCCTCCTACCCACACCCGCGCCTGATGCCCGACTTTTGGGAGTTTCCCACGGTGTCCATGGGTCTTGGCCCCATGAACGCCATCTACCAAGCCCGGTTCAACCACTACCTGCACGACCGCGGCATCAAGGACACCACCAACCAGCACGTGTGGGCGTTCCTGGGCGACGGCGAGATGGACGAGCCAGAAAGCCGCGGCCTGACGCACGTTGCTGCCCTCGAGGGTCTGGACAACCTGACCTTCGTCATCAATTGCAACCTGCAGCGCCTCGATGGCCCGGTCCGCGGCAACGGCAAGATCATCCAGGAACTGGAGTCGTTCTTCCGAGGCGCGGGCTGGAACGTGATCAAGGTGGTGTGGGGCCGCGAATGGGACGCCCTGCTGCACGCCGATCGCGACGGCGCCCTGGTGAACCTGATGAACTCAACCCCCGACGGCGACTACCAGACCTACAAAGCCAACGACGGCGGCTACGTGCGGGACCACTTCTTCGCCCGCGACCCGCGCACCAAGGCGTTGGTGGAAAACTTGTCCGACACCGATATCTGGAACCTCAAACGCGGCGGCCACGACTACCGCAAGGTCTACGCCGCCTACCACGCCGCGACGGAGCATAAGGGCCAGCCGACGGTGATCCTGGCCAAGACCATCAAGGGCTACACGCTGGGCAAGCATTTCGAAGGTCGCAACGCCACGCATCAGATGAAGAAACTTGCGCTACAGGATCTCAAGGACTTCCGCGATACCCAGCGCATCCCGGTCAGCGATGAGCAACTCGAAGAGAACCCCTACCTACCCCCCTACTACCACCCTGGGCCCGAGGCACCCGAGATCCGCTACCTGCTGGACCGGCGTCGCGCCCTGGGCGGATTCCTGCCAGAGAGGCGCACCAAGGCCAAATCCCTCAAGCTGCCAGGCAAGGACGCCTATAAGGCGCTGAAGAAGGGATCGGGCCATCAGGAGGTGGCCACCACTATGGCGACCGTGCGCACCTTTAAAGAGCTGTTGCGTGACAAGAATATTGGCAAACGGATCGTCCCGATCATTCCGGATGAGGCCCGCACGTTCGGGATGGACTCGTGGTTCCCCAGCCTGAAGATCTACAACCGCAACGGCCAGTTGTACACCGCAGTCGATGCGAAGCTGATGCTGGCCTACAAGGAGAGCGAATCCGGTCAGATCCTGCACGAGGGCATCAATGAGGCCGGTTCGACTGCGTCATTCACGGCGGTCGGGACGTCGTATGCCACCCACAACGAGCCGATGATCCCGATCTACATCTTCTACTCGATGTTCGGATTCCAGCGGACCGGCGACGGGTTCTGGGCGGCTGCTGACCAAATGGCCCGCGGTTTCGTCTTGGGTGCGACGGCAGGGCGCACGACGCTTACCGGTGAAGGGCTGCAGCACGCCGATGGTCATTCGCTATTGCTGGCGTCCACCAATCCGGCCGTGGTGGCCTACGACCCGGCGTTCGCCTACGAGATCGCCCACATTGTGGAGAGCGGCCTGCACCGGATGTTCGGCAAGGACCCCGAGAACGTCTACTACTACATAACGATCTACAACGAGCCCTATGTTCAGCCGGCAGAACCCGCCGGATTGGATGTGGAGGGGGTGCTGCGCGGCATCTACTGCTACCGGTCGGCGCCGGAAAGCAAGGCCAACGCGGCACAAATCCTGACCTCGGGTGTGGCGATGCCCGAGGCGTTGCGAGCCGCCGAGTTGCTGGCACAGGAATGGGACGTCGCCGCCGATGTTTGGTCGGTCACCAGTTGGGGCGAGCTCAACCGCGACGGGCTGGCCGTCGAGAAGGAACGCCTCCGTCACCCCGACCGTGCGTCGCGCACCCCCTATGTCAGCAAGGCGCTGGAGCGGGCCTCCGGCCCGGTGGTAGCCGTGTCGGACTGGATGCGTGCAGTGCCCGAACAGATTCGGCCCTGGATACCGGGTACCTACATGACGCTGGGCACCGACGGCTTCGGCTTCTCAGATACCCGCCCGGCCGCGCGCCGCTATTTCAACACCGACGCCGAGTCGATCGTCGTTGCGGTCCTGGAGGGGCTGGCCCGCGACGGCAACATCGACATCTCAGTGGCGGTCAAGGCCGCCCAGCAGTACCAAATCGACGACGTCATGGCCGCGCCGGAGCAGACGTCGGACCCCGGAGTCGCGTGATCACGCACTGCTGGTTGTAGGCAACATCCAGATATTAGGCGTAGATTTTAGCCATGGCGGACAACAACCGGTTCATCCCGCCACAGTCAACCGTCGAAGTGCTAGAGAATGTGCCCGAGTCCACACTTCGCCGGCTCAAGCAGTACTCCGGCCGGTTGGCTACCGAAGCGGTCCAAGTCATGGAGCAGCGGTTACCGTTCTTCGCGGCCCTGGAGGCCTCCCAGCGGGCCACAGTCCAGTTGGTGGTGCAGACGGCGGTGGTGAACTTTGTCGAATGGATGCGCGACCCCCAGAGCAATGTCAGCTACACGGCAAAGGCCTTCGAGGTGGTGCCTAACGATTTGCGTAGGCGGATCGGGCTACGCCAGTCCGTCGAGATGGTCCGCATCGCGATGGAGTTCTTCGAGGAATCTGTTCCGCTGCTGGCGCGGTCAGAGGAGCAGCTGACAGCGATGACCGCGGGCATCCTGCGGTACAGCCGCGACCTGGCCTTTGCCGCCGCCACCGCTTATGCCGACCAAGCCGAGGCCCGCGGTGCCTGGGACAGCCGGATGGAAGCAAACCTGGTGGACGCCGTGGTCCGCGGTGATCTGGGTCCGGAACTGCAGTCCCAGGCCGCCGCGTTGAACTGGGACGCAACCGCGCCGGCGACCGTCGTTGTCGGGATGCCCCGATCAGAGCGAATGGACTTCGCCAGCGACGATGTCCACGACGTGGCAAACCGCAACGGGCGGGCAGCGCTATCCGACGTGCACGGAACTTGGCTGGTCACCATCGTCTCCGGCATGCTGACTCCGACCGACCGATTCCTCCCTGAGTTGCTGACTGTGTTCGATGACGGGCCGGTGGTGGTCGGGCCGACCGCATCCACGCTCAGCACCGCACATCGCAGCGCCACGGAGACAATCGCGGGGATGAACGCCGTAGCCGGGTGGGCGGGGGCGCCACGGCCGGTGTCGACGCGAGAGTTGCTCCCCGAGCGGGCGCTACTCGGTGATTCCACCGCTGCCGCGGCCCTGGAAGCCGAGGTGATGCGACCGCTCTCGGACGCCGGTCCAGCGCTAATGGAGACATTGGACGCCTATCTGGACTCGGGCGGCGCCATAGAGGCCTGTGCACGCAAATTGTTCGTTCATCCAAATACGGTTCGCTACCGACTCAAGAGGATCG
>JBMYXJ010000359.1:0-3936 GCA_049608285.1 Mycobacterium sp.
AGTTTCCCCGATCCGGTCGATGGTCGTCCGGTAGGGAATTTCCGGGAGGGTCGGCGGGTCATGTTTCCTGCAGGATTCGGTCGGCGCCGCGCCTACCGTTTCGACCTTGCCGACCAGCACGTACTCACTCGCGACCTGCAACGTCCCGTGGTCACCAGACTTGCCTTCGACCCCGCTTTTGTCACCCACTTCGCCGCTGCGGGCAGCAGGCTGCCAGCGCTGGGACGAGCTATCGCCCAGGTCGCTCGCCGACTGCCGGTGACGCGTATCGGAACAGCGTGGTTTGCAGCTCGTGTAGAAGTCCGCGGTGGGCCCTTCCACTGGGGCGTCGGGCACAGCCAGTCGCACGGCACGGCGGTTGTGGCAGCCCGCGCCGCTCGGCTCTTTGACGAGGGCGAACCGACACCGGGCCTTCAGCACCTGCACAACCTCACGACTCTTCTCGAAGTGAGGGACGATCTTCAAGACGCAGGTGTACTCACGACGACGCACCCCCGCGGCGACTTCTAAGCCTCGATCCGTGGACTGACTCCGGCGTTGGGGCTCAACCGTTTAACCCGAGCGCTACGCTTCCACTGTCGACGGTGCATCGCTGCTGGCGCGATGTCGCCTTGCGAGCCGGACGGATGCGAGTCGCCGCCGAGTTGGGCGCGGGGGCCAACGAACGTTCCGCGGCCTCGGCTCGCACCAACCCAGTCCTATTCGCTGCTGCTTAGACGATTACTCCGCGCCGACCGAGCCAAGTGACCGGGTCGGCCCGGTCGGCGCCGTTGGGTAGCACTTCCATATGCAGGTGTGGCCCAGTGGAGTTGCCCCTGTTGCCCATCGTGGCAATCTGTTGGCCGGCCATCACGCGTTCGCCGACAGCAACAGTGGTGCTATTGATATGCCCATAGAGCGTGACCGATCCGTCAGCATGGCCCAGCTTGACCCACATGCCATACCCTGATACCGGCCCAGCCTCGATCACCACACCGTCGGAAACCGCGGCGACCGGGGTGCCGACCGCGTTGGCGATGTCGATGCCACCATGCAGCGTCCCCCACCGGGTGCCAAATCCCGATGTGAACCTTCCCCGCGTCGGAGACACATATTGTGGCATCTGCAGCCGAGCCTCGCGCTCGGCCCGTTCCTGGGCGAACGCGGCCCCGCGAGCCAATTCCTCAGCGTGAACGGCGGCATCGTTTTTTGGCACGGGGACCACCTGCGCGCCGGATTCTTGCTCCCCACCCCCTGACAGAACAGAGTGGCCGGCGAGCAAGCCAGTCGACCCAGGTCGCGTGTCGGCCGAGTCGAACGCCGTATATCCAGCCGCTGCTGCAGCGCCGACGACCATTGCGGTGGCGAGAACCCGAACTGGGCCGGCCCCCGTAGTGGCCGGTCGTTCACGGTGCAGCCCCCGCCCCGACGACGCCACCACGGCCCCTTCGATGCCACACCTTCGATGTCGACCGGCCAGGGGATCCGATCGGCGCGCGCCCCGGCCTCCACGATGGGTATTGGGCAGGCCCTCTGCGACATCAATCGATGGCTTGGACAGGCGCAGCGCGACGGCGTCGCCCTCGGCGTCATGCAAGTCATCAAGCTCGGGCGCGTGCAGCACTTGTGCCTCTTTTTCGATGGCCCGCGCCTGCTGGAGTATCCACTGATAGTGATCATCAGACTCGTTAACCGCTATGGCGCCGATTAGCTCGGTGGCGGAATTATCCTTTCGGTGGTCAAGCGCGCTCGCCATGAACGGCGCCCGGGATCGAACCCAACGGTGCTGTGCCAATCCAAACCCCCACGCCGTGACCAATTTGTGATCTGGTGAGCAAGATTAGCCACCGCCCTACTCGCCTGACAAACCGTATGGTGCACGCGCCAGTCAAGGTAGCGCCGATCTGGTCAGCCCCTACCTACAACCTGCGGCATCACGAGGACACTCGGTACTCGTCGGCGACAACGCGGCCTGGACGTCAACGCATGCTCCGAGCTTGCAGTATTGAGCTGGACGCCAACGGACTTCACAATCGCTGGCCCTGCCATCTTTGCGCGCAGGACCCGGTCTGACACCCGGTGCGGTGCCCGTTCAAACGCTAGGCGAAACAGAACAGTGCGCCCGAGAGCGATAGTGCAACAATCGCCAGTGGCGTTCCGATCATCGCGGCGACCGCTCCGCTCAACGTGACGCGGGTTCGGATTTGAGCGAGGCCCTTCTGGGGATCCGTAAGACGTTCGGCACGGACGAGCACGGCAACACTGGCTGCAGCCAGACCGCGGGCCGGTGACATGGCGCCCGACAAGGTCAACAACCCTCCCAGTAGCGGTTCATGACCATGTCGGCGAGCGGCGGCATCATCGGCGCACATCTCCAGCAGGGAGCAGACCTCTTTGGCCGCATGGGTGAACAGCGCAATTGCTGACAATGCCGCAGCCAGGCCACGCACTGCTGCCACGAGGTACACATGACGGCCATCGAGATGAGCGCGCTCGTGGGCGATTACGGCCGCCAGCTGCGATCTATCAAGCGCCGCCAGAGCCGCAGTGGTCACGACGATCGCCGACGGACGCCCTGCCACACAGTAGGCCGCAGGTTCGGCCGACTCTACAATCACCACGTCGCTACCGTCTGATCGACCTACCAGACGCACAGCGTCGGCATGGGCAAGGGTGAGTGCGCGAATGCGACTCAGGGCGCGGCCGGCTCGAACGCAAACGGCAATCACACCTCCGACGGTTATGGCTACCGCGGCTGTCGCAACGACCCTCGCCTGCCACCCCGAGTGTCCGAGAAGAATCGACTGCAGGCGATCCAGACAGGACACAATAAGTGCGTCGGGACTGCCCCAATGCCCGGCGACCTCGACCACCAGCAGCGCCATTGCAGCGATCGAACATCCGAGCACAGTCGCGACAGCTGTCAGCCAGGCGGCAATCGCCAAACGTGGAGCACCACCATCGGCGGTGATCCAGCGCAACAGCTTCGGTCCTGCGGCCGATACCACTAAGACGTACAGCAGCAAAGCGGCCGCGACAATCATCGCCGTCTCGATTTGCGCGCCAGACGTCGCAGTGCAGCACGCAATACCGCGGATTCCTCAGCATCGATTTGCTCAACGAAATGACTGAACACCGCGTCTGAGTGACCGCCGCCACTTAGAGCTTCGAGCATCAACCCCGCAGTGTGTTCTTCACGAGTCAGGGTTGGCCGGTAGCGATAGGCCTTACCGTCACGTTCACGTGACAGCCAACCCTTGCCATGTAAGTTGTCCATCGTCGACATCACTGTGGTGTAGGCGATGTGGCGTTCCGTGCTCAACTCCTCGAAGATCTCCCTGACGGTCGTATCAGCCTCAGGGTCGCGATTCCAGAGGCGATCCATGATCGACGCCTCAAGTTCTCCGAAGCCACGCACGCGAGCCACGATCAAACCTCCTGAACTAGTCAGCAGGTAGCTTACGTGCTTGATTGCATCGGGCGCGAGGCACACTGCGGTGTCCGCCGAGAGGACCGTCGGCTCGCGGACTTGCCGAAGCGAAATCGGAGCAGTGGTGGCTAGCGGAGATGCCGGGCATTGACGTCCTGCCCCCGGCTTCGGCCGTCGGCAGGACGTCAATGCGCAATTGGCACCCGAGACCACCCCAGCGACGATGGCCGCGATCACCAGCCCGCTGTGTATCGCCCCAGCCCAAGGGCCACAGCAGGCATCCTCGGGTGGTGCGGCCCCGCGGCTGTTGGCGCAACCAACTACAGCCCCTAGTACTGAGCGCCGCCCTAGTTTATGCTGCGTAGCAACATAGTAGAGCGCGGAGTTCGCGGTCGATTCGTGCGGCAGGAGGATTCGTTGGTAGCCGAAGCGCCCCCGATCGGAGAACTCGAGGCCCGGCGTCCCTTCCCGGCGCGGCTGGGCCCCAAGGGCAACCTGATCTACAAGTTGGTGACCACCACCGATCA
>JBMYXJ010000360.1:0-3936 GCA_049608285.1 Mycobacterium sp.
CATCCTGGCGATTCGGAGTGTCAACAGACGGTCCTTCGCTGCGGGGACCGATCTTGGTCCGGGCTACGTAATGTCTGGGACAGGCTAATCCGTCAACGTGTTTTCCGCCCAACCAGGACCCCGACGCCCGCCCAGGGGCGTCCCGGACTCACCATTACGCTGAGCGGGTGTCTGCACCGGTACTGACGCAGGTCGAGGACCGCGTCGCACTCATCACCATCAACGATCCCGACCGACGCAATGCGGTGACCGCGCAGAGTTCAGCGGCGCTTCGTGCTGCGATTGAGGCCGCCGAGGCCGACTCCGGCGTCCACGCGGTGATCGTGACCGGAGCCGGCAAGGCGTTCTGCGCCGGCGCCGACCTGACCGCCCTGGGCGAAGCGACTGAGGACGGATTGCGGGTGATCTACGACGGCTTCCTTGCTGTGGCGCAGTGCACCCTGCCCACGATCGCCGCGGTCAACGGCCCTGCGGTAGGCGCGGGTCTGAACCTTGCGCTGGCGGCCGATGTGCGCATCGCTGGTCCGGCGGCAAGTTTCGACCCGCGATTCCAGAAGCTCGGCATCCACCCAGGGGGTGGCGCGACCTGGATGCTGCAGCGGGCGATCGGCCCCCAGACGGCGAGGGCGGCACTCTTATTCGGGATGCGCTTCGACGCGGACGCGGCCGTCCGCCACGGACTTGCTTTGGATGTCGCTGACGATGCAGTAGCTGCGGCTCGTACCCTCACCGCTGGCCCCGCTTCCGCGCCGCGCGAGGTGGTCTTGGCAACCAAGGCCTCCATGCGGGCCACCGCGAACCCAGGCACAGTGGACCTCGATATGCACCGCCTCGCCGTCGACGTCGAGATTGGACCCCAGGCGATGTCCATCGAATCACCTGAGTTCGCAAGAAGATTGGCTGCCGCCAAGCGCAAGTAGCCTCAGCCCCGAGGCACTGGCGTCGACGCCACGATCCGCTCGGCGCGCCGCAGCACAGGCATGTCTACCATCTGACCCTCGAATTGGAACACCCCGCGCTCAGAACTGGCCTGGGCGAGAACTTCTCGCGCCCAGTCGACCTGCTCGGCGGTCGGCGCAAACGCTGCGCGGATCACGGCGACCTGTGTGGGGTGGATGGCGACCTTGGCATCAAACCCGACGGCCACGGCGTCATCAGTCTCTGCCCGTAGTCCGTCGAGGTTCTTTATGTCCAGGTATACCGAGTCCAGTGCCAGCAGTCCAAAGGCCTTGGCGGCCAAGAGACTCTGTGAGCGTACGTGAACAGCGACATCGCGGTAGCTGCCGTCGGGGCAACGGTTCGCAGTACCACCGGTGGCGGCGAAGAGGTCCTCGGCACCCCACATCACGGCGATCGCATTGTCAACCTGTGCCATCTCGGTAACGGCCAAGGCGCCCAGCGGAGTTTCGACCAGAACGACCACATCAATCGGGGACAGCGAAGCAATCTGATCGCTGGTCTCAGCCTTGGCCAACATCACGCTGGTGTATTCAGTGGTCTGCAATGCTTCGATGTCCAGCGCGTGGTCAGCCGTGGTGACGGGGTTGACCCGCACAACCGTGCGGGTCGGGTCGAGTGGAGTCTCGACAAGGGCCTTTCGGGCAGCACCCCTGTCCTTGGCGGCGACGCCATCCTCAAGGTCCAGGATAACGACATCTGCTGCGGCCGCGGCCTTCTCGAATCGTTCCGGGCGATCTGCCGGGCAGAACAGCCAGCCGGGTCCGGTCGGTGCGAGCGGCATCACGCGTCACCCTCGGGACGCTTACGCACCATGGTCTTACGCGACGCGGTGGCCACCACATCGCCATGTTGATTGCGACCGGTATGGGCCAGGGTCACGATTCCCTCCCCCGGGCGGCTCTTGGACTCGCGCTTTTGGGTCACCTCGGTCTCGGCGTAGAGCGTGTCGCCGTGAAACAGCGGCTTGGGGAACGCCACGTCGCTGAAGCCCAGATTGCCCACGATGGTGCCCTGCGTCAGCTGCGCAACCGAGAGGCCCACGAGAGTGGAGAGGGTGAACATCGAGTTGACCAGTCGCTGATTGAAAGGCGGCAGCGCATCAGCGAATGCGGCATCCAGGTGTAGGGCCTGGGTGTTCATCGTCAGGGTGGTGAACAGTACGTTGTCGGCCTCGGTGATAGTGCGCCCTGGCCCGTGCTGATAACACACTCCGGCCTCGAATTCCTCGAACCACAGCCCCCGTTGGACGACGATCCGTTTGGCAGTCACAGCCCCAGCTCTCTGGCGATCAGCATCAGCTGGACTTCAGTGGTGCCCTCACCGATTTCGAGGATCTTGCTGTCACGATAGTGCCGGGCGACGGGGTACTCGTTCATGAAGCCGTAGCCGCCGAAGATCTGAGTAGCGTCGCGGGCGTTGTCCATGGCCGCTTCGCTGGCCGCCAGTTTGGCGACCGCGGCCTGCTTCTTGAACGGTTTGCCCGACAGCATCAGCGCGGCCGCGTCGTAGTAGGCCGCGCGAGCGACGTGAGCACGGGCCTCCATCCGTGCGATTTTGAACGCGATCGCCTGGTTGGTTCCGATCGCGCGACCGAAGGCCTGCCGCTCCTTGGAGTACTTCACGCTCTCATCCACGCAGCCCTGTGCCGCGCCCACCGACACGGCTGCGATCGCGATGCGTCCCTCGTCGAGGATTTGCAGGAAGTTGGCGTACCCGCGTCCGCGCTCGCCCAGCAGGTTCTCCTGCGGCACCCGCACGTCGTCGAAGCTGAGCGGGTGGGTGTCCGATGCATTCCAACCCACTTTGTTATACGCCGGCTCTGCGGTGAAGCCCGTCGTCGGAACCGGCACCAGGATCGAGGAGATCTCCTTGCGCCCACCGTGTTCGTCGGTGACCGCGGTGACCGTCACCAACTTGGTGATGTCGGTACCCGAATTCGTGATGAATTGCTTGCTGCCATTAATTATCCAAGTTGATCCATCCATCCGCGCAGTCGTTCTGGTCGCCCCGGCGTCGCTGCCGCCACCGGCCTCGGTCAATCCAAATGCGCCAAGGGCCTTGCCGCTGGCCAACAGCGGCAGCCACTCCTGCTTCTGCTGCTCATCACCGAACCTGTATACCGGCATCGCGCCCAGCGACACCCCCGCCTCCAACGTGATCGCGACACTCTGGTCGACCTTGCCGAGTTCCTCAAGGGCTAGGCACAGTGCGAAATAGTCACCCCCCATGCCCCCGTACTCCTCAGGGAACGGCAACCCGAAAAGCCCCATGTCGGCCATGCCGGCGACGACCTCGTAGGGGAACGAGTGCTCTTCGTCGTGTTTGGCCGCCACCGGGGCAACCGCGCTCTGGGCGAAATCACGCACGGTCTTGGCCAGTTGCTCGTAGTGGTCGGGCAGAGTGCCCGTCGACAGGAAATCGGTCGTCGGTAAATTGCTCACAGCTTCGGCTCCTTGGTTGCCGTTATTCGAGCCAACACCTGGCCCACCTTCACCTGTTCGCCCGCGCTGACGATCAGTTCCACCACACCATCTACGGGTGCGGCGAGCGCGTGCTCCATCTTCATCGCCTCGACGGTGACCACTACCGTGCCGGCCTCGACTTCGACGCCGTCGGTGACCCCGACGGATACCACCGAGCCGGGCATCGGGCTGGTCAACTCGGCGTCACCGCTGTGCTCGTCGTCGGGGCGCACGGGCGCTTCGCGCACTTCCTCGATCAGCATCGTGCGACCTTCCCTGCCCAGCCACACCTGATCGCCCACCGCCGCTGACAGGTAGTGGGTTTGCAATCCGTCGATGGTGACGGTTAAGCGTTCTCCCGCCAGAGATGCACGTAGCGTATGGGTTTCGCCATTCTCGACCGTGGCGGTTGCATGGGTTGGCCAACCAGTCAGTGCGACGTGATCTGTCCTTTCCCCCGCTCGCAGCCGGACCGTTGTCGGCGTGCACCCGGCGATACGCCAGCCCGACGGCA
>JBMYXJ010000361.1:0-3921 GCA_049608285.1 Mycobacterium sp.
ATCGCCGAGAACTCCGACGTTGGTCACCCTGGAAGTCAGCGTTGGTCGGTGCTGAGGTGATATCGCGCGTGGCGGGACGTTTGCGTCCGACCTCGGGGTGGGCCAACCCTACGAGTGTTGGGTACCGACCAGAGCCGAGGTCGGCGGGAGGCCGCTCGCGGCAGCGCCGCAGCTCGGCGGCGATCTCACGTGAAATCACCGGTACCCCGGCGGTGAACACCTGAGAAGCACCGGATAGCTGAATCCCGGCTTAGACTGACTTCCTATGAGGCCGACGAGAGGAGCC
This sequence comes from Mycobacterium sp., assembly GCA_049608285.1. Taxonomy (GTDB): domain Bacteria; phylum Actinomycetota; class Actinomycetes; order Mycobacteriales; family Mycobacteriaceae; genus Mycobacterium. The sequence continues at coordinate 287 of JBMYXJ010000361.1, forward strand.
GCGGTGGCCGCGGCGGTACTGGCAGGGTGCTGGGCCACCGCTCCACTGGTCCAAGCCCAGCCTGCCCCCCCGCCGCCACCGGAGCCCGCACCTGCAGAGGCATCGGAGCCCGCACCTGCAGCGGGGCTCAAGACCACTATCGAGGGCAACGGCTCGTATGCGGTGGGCATCGACATCGCACCTGGGGCCTACGAGTCCGCGGGTCCGGTGGACGACGGTGCGTGCTACTGGAAGCGCACGGCCGGCGACGAACTGGTTGATAACGCGCTCACGAAGAAGCCGGCATTCGTCCAGATCCTGCCGAGCGACACCACGTTTGCCACCACCGACTGCCAAACCTGGAATCTCACCGAGGCCCTTCCACCGCCGCAGCCCGCACCCGGCGACCTACTCGGCCAGCTGACTGCCCTCATCGGCAGCGGCATCCTCGCAGGAGGCCCACGCTGACTGACGGCAGGATCGAGGTCCCGGCCGATATTGATGCAGTCACCTCGATCGGCGCCGAAGACCACTGCGGTATCGACCCGGCGGCTGTGCAGCGGATCTGGGAAGCGGTCCGGCATTGGTATGCGGGCGGGATGCAGCCCGCCATCCAGCTGTGCTTGCGCGTTGAGGGCCGGATCGTCCTCAACCGGGCGATCGGCCACGGCTGGGGAAACGGGCCGGCTGATCCACCCGATGCGGAGAAGGTCACGGTCTCCACCGAGACGCCATTCTGCGTCTATTCCGCCGCCAAGGCGATCACCACGACTGTCGCGCACATGCTTGTCGAACGCGGATACTTCTCCCTCGATGACCGGGTATGCGAGTACCTGCCCGGCTACACCAGCCACGGCAAGCACCGCACGACAATCCGCCACGTGCTCACCCACAGCGCGGGGGTTCCCTTCGCCACCGGGCCCAAACCAAACCTCAAACGAATGGACGACAGCGACTACACTCGCGAGCTGCTAGGCGCGATGAAACCACTGTATCGACCGGGGCTGGTACACATCTACCACGGTGTGACCTGGGGTCCGCTGATGCGTGAAATCATCTCTGCTGCAATCGGCCTCGATATCCGAGATATTTTGCACACGGAGATCCTGGCACCGTTGAACTTTCGTTGGACCAATTACGGCGTTGCAGAACAAGATGTTCGACTCGTCGCGCCCAGTCATGTCACTGGTAGGCCGCTCCCTGCACCTATCGCGAAGGCATTCAAGACCGCCGTGGGTGGCACCATGACCCAAATCATCCCATTCTCGAATACCCCGGCATTTCTGACCGGGGTGATCCCGTCGTCCAATACCGTCTCCAACGCCAACGAACTCTCTAGGTTCGCTGAGATCCTCCGTCGCGGAGGCGAACTCGACGGCGTGCGGGTGATGTCACCGGAGACCCTACGCGCCGCGACAACTGAGTGCCGACGCCTGCGACCTGACCTAGCAACCGGGCTTGTCCCCATGCGGTGGGGCACCGGCTATATGCTCGGGTCAAAGCGTTTCGGCCCGTTCGGCCGGGACGCGCCGGCGGCTTTCGGCCACACCGGCCTCACCCACATCGCCGTGTGGGCCGACCCGGCGCGGGCGCTGTCGGCAGCGGTGGTCAGCAGCGGAAAGCCCGGCCGGCACCCCGAGGCCGGTCGGTATCCTGCCCTGCTCGACCGGATAAGCGCCGAAATACCCTGCATCAGCTAGCTATTCCCCGGCTGCTCATCACGCCAGATTCACCGACTGAGCTGAACGCGAAACATCTTTGGCCAATCCTTGCCGGTGAGCAGGAATTCGCCGCCCTGGACGTGGGCGATGCCGTTGAGAACACCGGCAGACGGAGGAATCCCGCGAGCTCGCAGGCCGGCGGCATCGACGACGAGGTCGACCGCTCCGGTCCTGGGATCGATGCGCACGATGTTGTCGCTGGGCCATACGTTGGCCCAGACTTGGCTGCCAACACACTCCAGCTCATTGAGCCCGTTAAGCGCTCGACCGTCCCGGGTCACATCGACACCGCCGGTCTCGGCGAGGTCGTCGCTGTTCAGGAACCACAACCGGTTGGAGCCGTCACTGCGGATCAGGCGCTGGCCGTCGTAGCACAGGCCCCAACCCTCCCCGTCCAGCGGCACTTCCCGCACCGGGGACAAGGTCGCGGTGTCCCATTCGACAGCTACCCCGTCGCGGTAGGTGAGCTGCCAGACGCGGTCCCCCACCACTGTGATGCCTTCGGCGAAATAGCCGTTGGGTACAGACGACTGCCGGCGCAGCCCCCCGGTGGCCGGGTCCAGTTCCCGCAGCTGTGAGGCGCCCGCGAGGCCGGTGCCCTCCCAGAGCGTCGCCCCCGCTATCTCAAGCCCTTGGGTAAAAGCCTCGGGGTTGTGCGGGATCTCTTCCAGCACGGTGGGCTCGATCACCGGGGCCGCGCTCTCAACCGGATCGGCATCGGAGGCTGGCGCGGTAGCCCAGGAAATGGCTACGACGAGGACTAACCCTGCGTAGGTCTGCAGCTTCGGCATATGGCCGTTTCTACCGTGCAACGATGGTGAAATGAAAGCGGTCAGTTGTGTAAGTAGCACCCTGGAAGTAGTTGAGCTGCCGGATCCGCGGCCCGCCGAGGGCCAACTCGTGCTCGACGTGCTGCGGTGCGGCATCTGCGGATCGGATCTGCACGCCAAGGACCATGCCGACGAACTCACCGAAGTGATGGCCGAGGGCGGCTACGCAGACTTCATGCGCAGCGACACTCCAGTTGTCATGGGCCATGAGTTCTGCGGGGCGGTCGCGCAGCGCGGGCGCCACGTGGGCAAGGAGTTCGCAACGGGAAGGACGGTGGTGTCCTTCCCGCTCGTGAGGTCGCAGGGCGGGGTGCACCTCACCGGTCTATCCCCTATTGCTCCCGGAGCATACGCCGAGCAGGTACTGGTGGAATCAGCGATGACGTTCGTGGTCCCCAACGGCCTGGATCCCGTAACCGCCGCGCTGACCGAGCCGATGGCAGTAGCCAATCACGCGATCCGGCGCAGCGAAATCAGCCGAAAGGACGTGGCGATCGTGCTCGGGTGCGGCCCGGTTGGGCTGGCCGTCATCTGCCATCTGAAAGCCCGCGGGGTGAGCACCATCGTAGCCAGCGACTTCTCTCCCGGGAGGCGGGCTTTGGCCGCCCGGTGTGGTGCCCACATCGTCGTCGACCCCGCAATCGACTCCCCTTACGAGGCTGTGCCCGCCAAGCGGCAGGGACTTAGCGACCTGCCCGCGCTCTACGAGCTCGGTGTCGGGTCGATGGAAAAGCTGCGGCGGCTGCCCGGCTGGGCGCATGTCTATCGGGCGATGGACCGCCTCGGTGCTACCGCGCCCAAACGGCCGGTGATCTTCGAGTGCGTCGGCGTGCCGGGAATGATCGACGGGATCATCGGCGCGGCACCGCTGGCTTCCCGGATCATCGTTGTCGGGGTATGCATGGGCGATGACAAGCTACGGCCGGCCATGGCCGTTGGCAAAGAGATCGACATCCGGTTCGTATTCGGCTACACGCCTTTGGAATTCCGGGACACGCTGTTCATGCTCGCCGACGGCACACTTGAGGCGTCAGCATTGGTCACTGGAACGGTCGGCCTGCACGGCGTCACGACGGCGTTCCAGGCGCTCGGCGACCCCGAGAAG
>JBMYXJ010000362.1:0-3914 GCA_049608285.1 Mycobacterium sp.
TGTAAATCAAGTAATAAAGTCTACTGTATAGTAGATCCGAATTCTAACAAGATATACCGTGCGACTTTCAGTAAGTCACTGGCGGAATGGATTGTTGAAAAGTACCATCCTGAGATGGAAGTACGTCGCCTAGAATATAAACTGGGTAAAATACTTAAACCAGGAGAAAAGTCTAGAGCCTTATATGCCATCAGGTCTTATAAAGGTATAACTCTCAGAGCATCGATGAGTAGTGAACATGCTACTATGCTTACTGAGTGTGATTCTAGATATATGCAAGAATTATTTCTTGTGACAAATAACTATTGCGGGGTAGAGCAGTCAGGTAGCTCGTCGGGCTCATAACCCGGAGGTCGCTGGTTCGAATCCAGCACCCGCAACCAAACCCTACGGAGACCCGCCATTGCGCGGGCTTTTGCGTTTCAGGGGCTGCGAAATGCTGAGTTATGCAGAAGCACTCCTGATGGCCAGGGCGGGCCTGGCGATTCGTCGTTCATCCTGGCCGGCCGGCGAGTACTTCACCGCACGACCAGGCACTGCACCGCCGCCAAGCAACGACGGCGAAGTGATATCCATCTGGATTCCGACCGATGACGACAAGACAGCGACCGACTACGAAGCAGCCTGACGAGGATTCAAAAGTGAGCAAGCAATACTACGTGTGCGACATCATCCCTGGTCCAGGTACGACACCGGAGAACGGTAACCGGCCTGCGATTGCTGACGTCATCGACCCAGCGCAGGGCGGTATGGCGGGATTCAACTACTCCGTGCAGATGCCGCCTGATGACGCTGACGGCAATCCGACCAAAGACTGGTGCCTGGTTATCGTTTCCGGGCGGAATCATGCCCTGTTGCGAAACGTCCCCGGTGTCGACCGCATGTTTGCGCCGGAGCTCGACCGAATTCGTCTGGATGCCATCAAGACATCGGACAAGAACCGCGCAATGGGTGCGTTGAACGGCCGTGGAATCAACACGGGCCGGTTCCGCAACGATGATGCTGTGGTCGATGTTATGGACCGAGTCGGCAAAGACCTTGAACCGACTTTCGACGTCGAGGCGTTCGACGTCTCCGAATAATGGCTTTCACTGACGACTTCAACCGGGCCAATGAGGATCTGGAAGATAGCGCCGACTGGACTCTCGCGGACGGCTCCGCGGGCGCCCTTACGATTGTCAGTAATGAGGTCAATAGCCCTGGCACCAATACGGGCTACCACTGCCCAGACCAGGGCGACGATGACCACTACGCGCAAGCGAAGCTGGTCAAGACCGGGGCAAACAATTGGCTTTGCGTTCGCCAAGATGGGTGGCGGAACTGGTACGGAATTAGGGCGAGCGGCACCGCCTTGCAGATCTACCGTAGAACCAACGGATCGTTCAGCTCTTCTCTTGGCAGTTGGTCTGGGCTCGCAGCCGGGGACGTTCTCAAGATTGAGGCTGAGGGGACCACGATCAAAGCCTATGTGAACGGCGTCGAGCGAATTTCTATCACCGATTCAACGCACACGACCGGACGTCAAGGTCTTACCGCCTATTCAGGTACCGGCGCGGTGTGGGATGACTTCGAAGCCGGCGTGGTCGGCGGCGGCGGGGGTTCTAGTGCTCCTGTGTTGTATCACCACCGACAGATGTTGGCGCTGTAGTCCATGCATATTCTCAAGCAATCCACCGCAGTCGATGTGCTGATTGGCCCGTTCGTGGACGCGACGAATGGCTACGACGGCGAGACGGGCCTGTCTCCGAGCGTCAAGCTTTCGAAGAACGGGCAGACGCTGGCAGCCAAGAATGACGCCACCACGCCGACCCATGACGCGGACGGCTATTACAACTGCGAACTTGATGCCACCGACACCAATACCGTCGGCACGTTGAGGCTGACGGTTGCGGGTAGCGCCACGGCGTTGCCGGTGTTCCATGACTTCCAGATCGTCGAAGAGGCGACCTACGACGCGCTGTTTGGGGCGAGCGCGGCTGGTTTCGACGGTTCAGGCAACGTTACGCTCAAGAGCGGAACGCACACCGGCGCCGTTATCCCAACGGTTTCCGCGCTGACCGGCCACACACCACAGACCGGTGACAGCTACGCCCGAATCGGTGCAAACGGAGCAGGGCTCGCCGATTTGGTCACTGCTACCGGTTTCAGCACGCACAGCGCCGCTGATGTGTGGGCCGTAGCGACTCGCGTCCTGACGGCGAGCACGAACTTCAACGATCTGAGCGCTGCGGACGTGAACGCCCAGGTCGACACGGCACTGGCCGACATTCACCTGGATCACCTGTTCGCAAATAACTACGACCCGTCCAGCAAGCCGGGCACGTCAACGGCGCTGCTCAACGAATTGATTGAGAATGATGGTGGTGTTTCTCGGTTCACGGCGAACGCACTCGAGCAGGCGCCGTCCGGTACCGGCGCATCTGCCGCAACCATTCGCGCGGAGATTGACGCCAACTCGACACAGCTGGCGGCAATCGTTGCGGACACGAACGAACTGCAGACCGATTGGGCGAACGGTGGCCGGTTGGACGTCATTCTCGACGGCGCATCAGCCCCCACTGCTGCGGCCGTCCGTGCCGAGATTGACTCGAACTCCACGCGGCTCGCGGCTATCGAGGCCGATACCAACGAGCTGCAGGGTGACTGGACCAATGGCGGGCGATTGGACCTGTTGCTGGATGGGGTAAACACGACGGTCCCGCCAACTGTTGGCGAGATTGCCGATCAGGTCTGGGATGAAGCATCGGCGGGCCACACATCGCCAACGTCCATGGCGTACTGGTTCACAGCGATTGCGGCACGGATGGGGTCGTTTACCGGCACGAGCGGGGACGATATACGGGGCCTGTTGCATGCCGTCATGTCCAAGACCGCTACCAACCCCGCGAACGTGCCGGGCTCGTTCGACCCGGCTGCCGATAGTCTTGAAGCAATGCGAGATGCGGTGAATACGACGACGCCGCCAACGGCTGCCGCCATTGCTGACGCAGTCCTCGATGAGCCGACCAGCGGGCACACGACGGCTGGCACGGTGGGTAAGTTGCTCGGGGATGTGCTTGAGGACACGGGAACGACGCTGCCCGCGTCAATCGCTGCGCTGAACAATGTGTCTGTTGCCGATGTACTGGCAGGCACGGTTGAGGGTTCGATTGATGTGCAGGACGTTCTCAAAGTCATTCTGGCAGCCTGCGCAGGCAGGTCGACAGATCATGAGAACGGAACGCCTCGCTACCGCGACCAGGCCAACAGCGTCAACCGCATCGATGCGACAACGGACGCCAACGGCAATCGCACCGGCGTAACCCTGAACCTGGGCTGATGTTCGCTCGCGAGTACTTCCCAGCCGCGTACTGGCCTGCTCGCTATTGGCCGCAATCTGGCGAAGCGGTCACGCCGACGCAAACTGACACCACCGGCCCGACCATGATCGGCGCCGGCCGAACCTTCGAGGCTATTGGCAACAGCCGGAGCTTCGAATACGTAGGACGAAAGCGGAAGCGATGAGTGGCAACGGCACGGTTGAATACCCGGAGTGCTTCGAACTCGGTGAGTCGGAGAAACGAGCGCCGAAGTGTTCGTTCCTTGGTGATCTGCCCAGCGGTGTAGTGCTGACGGGAACGCCGACCGTTACTGAGATCGGGACGTCGGACCTGACGGTCGCTGACGTGCAACTGAACACGGCAGCGCTAACGCTCAAGGGCATGACCCATGCAATCGGAACCGTCGTGATCTTCACGGTGACCGGGGCTAAGGCTGGGCGGATGTACAAGATCAGAGTACGGGCGCAGACGAACGGTTCACCTTCCGAGAACCCAGAGCGGATCGTTGCTGTTGTTGGTGTAGCGGATGGGACGTAGCGCTGCAGCCAGGGCGCGGATCGTTGCTGTTGTTGGTGTAGCGGATGGGACGTAGCG
>JBMYXJ010000363.1:0-3907 GCA_049608285.1 Mycobacterium sp.
GGTACCCCCAGTATCGGCAGCAGGAAGCGCGCGTCGTCGAGCCGGGCAGGTGCACCGTAGTCGGGGGTGCCGTTGACATTGACCATAAGGGGGTAGACGCCGGGATTCTCGATGTTCAGCGAGGGACGGTCAACCGAGCGCAACGGATATGCCAGTCGGAACGGGACATCCTGTCCGCGAACCAATTCGGGAGCGACGGTGATGAAGTCGGCCACCGGTTGGTACTGGTTGACAGCGCCGGCGAGGTCGGTGCGCAGGGCGCTCGAGGCCGCGACAGCCGGGGCGTGTTCGAGGCGCACCACCACATCACGGACCGGACGGTCGCCGACGTTGCGAATCCGGCCCGTCACGGTTACCAGCGGCTCACTGGTAGTAGTGACGATCTCAGGGGTGACGCTGTCGAGCAGCACATGTAGGAACGGGGCGGTTCCTGGCTGAGCGGTCGACACTCCGGAGCCGGCGAGGGGCAGCAGGGCCAACAGCAGCGTGACGGCCGCGCCGAGTAGCCGTGCCGGCGGCCGGCTCACGGCTCCGATCCGCAGCCGTTCGTCCGCCGGCCAGGCTGGGGTTGAGCGGTGGGGTCAAGTCTGTGGTTGCGGGTACGCGAGTGCGTTTGCCCCCGCCGCCGCGGGGCCGTTTGGGGGAGCGGGGGCAGCGCCCCGGGCCCGTCGGACTGCAGCATGTCGATCAATTCGTCGGCGACCCCGGCAAGACGCCGCTCATCAGCGTAGGCAAGCCGTGACGGTAGTTCGGCCAGCGGTACCCAGGCCACCTCGGTGACCTCGACATCCTCGTCGGAGAGTTCGCCGCCGAGAAACCGCAGCAAGTAATGGTGCACAGTCTTGTGCACGCGCCTGCTTTCGGTCACGAACCAATAGTCGATGCTGCCCAGGGCTGCCAACACACTGCCCTGGATGCCGGTCTCCTCGGCGACTTCGCGGATCGCGGTTTGTTCGGCGGTTTCACCCTTTTCGATGTGGCCTTTGGGCAGCGACCACAACATCCGTCCGCGCCGGTCGACGCGACCGATCAGCGCCGCGAACTGGCTGTCCCTGGGGCCGTCGATACCGTCGATGACCAGGCCGCCCGCTGAGGTCTCGTGCACGGTTCGAAGCCGGTCAGGCGGCCGGTGAGGCCTCGCCTTCTTCGGCTTGGGCACTGCGGGAGAGCGGTCTCCACCGGAGCTGGACGGAGTCTGTTGGCGATGCCCCCCGGACTGGTCGGCTCCTGCCTCGGGGGGGCCGACCGCCCGTCGACCCCGGCGCCGGCCGCGGCGCCGTCGGGGTTTGTGCTGCTCGCCGTCCGACACCCAGCCGATAGTAGTTGGCCTCAACGGCAGGCCTAGACGCACTCGCCGGACGGTGACACGGCTGTGACCAGTAGGCTCATCGGACGTGTCCGACCCTTCAGCCGCCGAAGACGCAGCCGAACTACTGGCCGCTGCGCAGGTGTCGTTGAACCGGCACGGCGATGTACTGAGCGCCCTGGGTCGGCTGTTCGCCGACAATGGGCACCAGCTTTACCTGGTGGGCGGTAGCGTCCGCGACGCCATTCTGGACCGACTGGGCTCCGACCTCGACTTCACCACCGACGCGCGACCCGAGCAGATGCAGCGGTTCCTGCGCGGCTGGGCGGATGCGATGTGGGATACCGGTATCGAGTTCGGCACTATCGGCGTCGGCAAGGGCGCAGACCGGTTAGAGCTGACCACCTTCCGCGCTGACAGCTATGACCAGCTGTCCCGTAACCCGAGCGTCCGCTTCGGCGACAACCTGGCCGGCGACCTGACGCGCCGAGATTTCACCGTCAACGCCATGGCCGTGCGGGTCGGCCCGGCGGGGCCCGTGGAGTTCCTCGATCCGTTGGGCGGGTTGGCTGCCTTGCGCGCGGGTCTGCTTGATACGCCGGAGGAGCCCGAGGTGTCGTTCGGCGACGATCCCCTGCGAATGTTGCGTGCGGCCAGGTTTGTGTCCCAGCTCGGCTTCACCGTGGCGCCGCGCGTCCGCCGCGCCCTTGAGGAGATGGCGCCGCAGCTGGGGCGGATCACCGCCGAACGGGTGGCGGCCGAACTGGACAAACTAGTGCTGGGCACACACCCCGTCCCCGGGATCGACCTCATGGTGCACACCGGCCTGGGTGAGGTGGTGCTGCCAGAGGTGGGGGATATGCGGATGGCGATCGATGAACATCACCAGCACAAGGATGTCTACCAGCATTCGCTGACGGTGCTTCGGCAGGCCATTGAGCTCGAGGACCGCTCGAGCCCCCCGGACCTAGTGCTGCGCTGGGCGGCCCTGCTGCACGACATCGGCAAGCCCGCGACGCGCAGGTACGAGCCCGATGGCGGGGTGAGCTTTCACCACCACGAGGTGGTCGGCGCGAAGATGACGCGCAGTCGGATGCGGGCACTGAAATACTCCAAACAGATGGTCGACGACGTCTCCCAGCTGGTCTATCTGCACCTGCGATTCCACGGGTACGGCGACGGACGGTGGACAGACTCCGCCGTGCGGCGCTACGTCACCGATGCCGGCCCGCTCGTGAACCGGCTACACAAGTTGGTCCGCGCGGACTGCACAACGCGCAACAAGCGCCGCGCGGCGCGGCTCCAGGCCAACTATGACGACTTGGAGCAGCGCATCGAGGCTCTGGCGGCCAAGGAGGATCTCGCTCGCGTCCGCCCGGACCTCGATGGCAACGAAATCATGCGCATCCTGGATATTCCGGCGGGCCCGCAGGTAGGCCGAGCCTGGAGCCACCTCAAGGAGCTCAGGCTGGATCGTGGCCCGCTGAGCCACGAGGAAGCTGTGGAGGAGTTGTTGAAGTGGTGGAACGAAAACGGTCCGCCGCACGTCTGATCAGGTATGGAGTACTGCCTGGGTGAACCCGACGGGTCGGCCACCATGTGGACCGTCGCTGCGGACACCGATCTGGACGGGGATGGCCGGCTGGAGTCCGTTGGAATCGACATCGACCACGACGGTCTGATCGACGATGTGCTCGCCGACCTCGACCTTGACGGGGTGGCCGATCACGCGGTACTCGATGCCGATGGGGATGGTCGGCCGGAGGACTACTTCACCGACGACGGAACGGGTACCTGGGCGGTGAGCGTGGACCGGGGCGGTGGTGTGCGCTGGTTCGGGCTTGATGGGGTCGAACGGCCGGGCACCGGGCCCGCGGTCGCCGTGGACCTCGATGGAGACGGCGAGGCCGCCGAGCGGTTGGCGGACTCCGACGGCGACGGGCTCGCCGACCGGGCCTTCGGCATCGGGGTGGCGTGGGTGGACACAGACGGCGACGGGCGCTGGGATGTGCGGCTCGACGATGGCGACGGCGACGGCAGGGCCGACAGCGCTGGGCCCGTTTAGCGCGTTCGTGCCGTGAGTGCACGGCCTCACATCGCACCGAGCCCGAAACCGCCGCACCTCCGGCGTACATGTGCGCGTCTAGGGCAACCGGAAACTCAGCCGCGACCCGATCCTGGCGGACCTGCGAACGCTTGCGCAATATTCAGCCACTGCTCGGCGTCGGGACCGACCGCGACCACCTCCAATTCTGAGCGCGGACGGCGTTGTGTGACGAGCATGCAGAAGTCTTCGGCTGGCCCACTGACCTGCTGGGCGGCGTCTTGAGGTCCCCACGTCCATACGGACTCGTCGGGTGCGGAAAGTTTCACGTGGAACGGTTCCGAGGGCGGGGCCAGCCCGTTTACCGAGTAGGCGAAGTCGCGGGTACGCACCCCTAGGTGGGCGATCGAGCGCAGTCGCATGGACGGGGCCCGCGTCACCCCGAGCGAATCGGCGACGTCCAAGCCATGGGCCCACGTCTCCATCAGGCGCGCGGTGGCCATCGATGCTGCGCTCATCGGTGGCCCGAACCACGCCAACTTGCGGTGCTCGGCCAC
>JBMYXJ010000364.1:0-3906 GCA_049608285.1 Mycobacterium sp.
TGGCCAACCCGATGGTCTGGGCGTCGGACTACTACCCGAAGAAGCTGTTGAAACCCATCCCCAGCTGGATTAGGGAACTCACCCACGACCCGGCGGCCTGAAACATGGCAACCCAGTCCACAAACAGCATCCACGACACCCTTATCGTCGGTGCCGGATTCAGCGGCCTAGGGGCTGCTATCAAACTGAGGCAGGCCGGTGTCGAGGACATCGTGCTTGTCGAGCGGGCCGACCGGGTCGGCGGAACCTGGCGTGACACCACCTACCCCGGGGCGGCATGCGACATCCCGTCGCTGCTGTATTCATTCTCGTTCGTCAAGAACCCGTCGTGGTCAAGCGCCTATCCCTCCAGTACGGAGATCTGCGAGCATATCGAGGAGCTGACCGACCAATTCGGGTTGCGCAGGCTCATCCGATTCAACACCGAGATCACCGGGTTGGCGTTCGACGAGTCCACGGGAGTTTGGACCGCACAAACTCAGCAACACACGACGTTTCATGCGCGCACAGTCGTACTGGCCGCCGGCCCTCTTGCCGATCACAAACTGCCCGACATCCGTGGTATCGACACCTACCAGGGACACAAGGTCCACAGCGCGGCATGGGACCCGGACTACGACTTCGCCGGCAAGCGGGTCGCCGTCATCGGCACCGGGGCAAGTGCCGTGCAGATCGTGCCCGAGCTAGTCAAGACCGCTCAGTTCGTCAAGGTGTTCCAACGCACCCCGGGCTGGGTGCTGCCCCGGATGGACGTCCAGATGCCCGCCGCCGTGCAGGCATTGTTCGCCGCGGTTCCCGCCGCCCAGGAGTTCGCCCGCCAGGCGCTGTACTGGGGACACGAAGCTAGCGCGGCAGCGCTGGTATGGGATACACCGATGAGCCGCCTCGTTGCCCGCCTAGGCCGAGCGCACCTGCGCCGCCAGGTCAAAGACCCATGGCTGCGCCGCCAGCTCACGCCGGACTTCACCCCGGGCTGCAAGCGCATGCTGGTCTCCAGCGACTACTACCCCGCCCTTCAGTGCGACAACTGCAAGCTGATCGATTGGCCGATCGCAACCCTCAGCCCAGTCGGCATCCGTACAAGTGACGGTATCGAGCACCACCTCGACGCAATCGTATTCGCCACTGGCTACGACGTGCACCTATCCGGCCCACCGTTCATGGTCACAGGCCTCGGCGGCCGGTCGCTACAGACGGAATGGGCCAGTCACGCCGAGGCGTACAAGAGCGCCAGCGCGCACGGCTATCCGAACCTGTTCTTCATGACCGGACCCAACTCCGGCCCGGGCCACAACTCACTGCTGGTCTACGTCGAGGGACAACTGGACTATGCCGTCGCCGGTATTACAACGATTCTGCAGAACGATCTGCGTTATCTCGACGTCCGCGCTGACGTGCAACAGCGATACAACCGCGGAATCCAGAAGCGCCTAACCGCCACAACATGGATGACGGGCTGCAGCAGCTGGTATCTGACCGCAGACGGGTACAACGCGTCTATGTACCCGGGACTGGCCACGCAGTATCTTCGACAGATGCGCGATTTCCGGCTCGAGGACTACAACGCAGCGTCGCGCGACACCCTTGCCCGCGTTGTCACCTCGACCGCCTAGCATGCCACCAGCCAGGCAACCGAGGCCGCAGGCCGGCCCAATCCCCACGATCCTGCGCCGGATCCGTCGCGGGTCACGCGATGCGATCGAGAACGCCGTGTCCCAACTCTTCGACGCTGCTGTACAACCCCACAGTGTGGCCCAATCCGGGGAGTACCGCCTCGACGAGTTGGCCCGGCTGGCAGGCACAACCACGCGAAACATCAGGGTGTATCGCGACCGTGGCCTGCTGCACCCGCCGCTGCGGGTCGGCCGCATCGTACTTTTCAATGACACCCACTTAACGCGTCTACGGCTCATCACCTCGATGCTGGACCGTGGCTACACGATCGCTCATGTGAACGAGATGCTCTCGGGATGGGAGCAGGGCAAAAACCTCGGCGATATGCTCGGCCTGGAGTCTGCGATCGCGGGGAGCTGGGCCACCGAGAGGCCGCAACGCATGTCAGTCGCTGAGGCCAAACGGTTGGTCGATAACGATCCAGGATTCGAGCGCCTGGTCGGGCTGGGCATCATCCGGATTGAGGACAGCTCGACAGACACCCAAGCCGTAGTCGTGCGTCCTAAACTGATCGAAACGTTCAACGAGCTCCACCAATACGGCGTGGCCACTGACAAACTCATCGATTTACATGAACAGATCGCACCGCTGCTCGATCAGATCAGCGCGATCCTGGTGCAGGCGGGCGTGGAAGAGGTATTCGACAAGGTCAACCCGGGTGCCGCAATGCCGGACGATGTGGAAGTGGCCGAGCTGATCACCACGTTAGTACGTTTTCGAACCCAGGCCGTGCAGGCCGCTGCCGCTACCCTGGCATTCTCGATCGAATCGACGATCGAATCGGTGGTTGCCCAGTTGCTCGGCGACTTCGTAGAGAAGAAGACCGAATCCGACGGCCAATAGGCGTCACTCCCACTCGATGGTGCCTGGCGGCTTGCTGGTGACATCCAGAACCACGCGATTGACCTCGCGCACCTCATTGGTTATCCGCGTCGAAATGCATTCCAGCACTTCGTAAGGCACCCTCGTCCAGTCGGCCGTCATCGCATCCTCACTGGATACCGGGCGCAGTACGATCGGGTGACCATACGTGCGGCCGTCACCCTGCACACCCACTGAACGCACATCAGCCAGCAGCACCACCGGACACTGCCAGATCTGGTGATCCAACCCGGCCGAGGTCAGTTCCTCACGCGCGATGGCATCGGCCCGTCGAAGCGTGTCGAGGCGCCCGGCGGTAACCTCACCGACGATACGAATTCCCAGACCAGGACCCGGAAATGGTTGGCGTGCAACGATCTCTTCCGGCAGGCCCAGTTCCCGACCGACGGCACGCACCTCGTCCTTGAACAGGAGACGCAAAGGTTCGACGAGCCTGAACTTCAAATCACCGGGCAATCCACCGACGTTGTGGTGGCTCTTGATGTTTGCGGTTCCCGTTCCGCCACCGGACTCCACTACATCGGGATAAAGCGTGCCCTGGACAAGGAATTCGACCTCATTGTCGGAAACGCCGAGCGCGTCTCGCACGGCACCCTCGAATGCCCTGATGAACTCGCGTCCGATGATCTTGCGTTTGCCCTCCGGGTTGGTGACGCCAGAAAGCGCCTCAAGGAAACGGTCAGCCACATCGACGGTGATCAGTTTGGCGCCTGTCGCAGCGACGAAATCACGTTGCACTTGCGCCCGTTCGCCGGCGCGAAGTAACCCGTGATCGACGAACACGCATGTCAAGCGATCGCCGATGGCCCGCTGCACCAACGCGGCGGCTACTGCAGAGTCGACACCCCCCGAGAGCCCGCAGATCGCCCGTCCGCTACCAATGCGGTCACGCACCTGCTCGACGAGTGCATCGGCGATGTTGGCCGGCGTCCACGCCGCCTCGATACCGGCGAACTCGTGCAGGAACCGGCTGAGTACCTGCTGACCGTGCGGTGTGTGCATCACCTCGGGGTGATACTGCACGCCAGCCAGCCGACGCCCCCGATTCTCGAACGCCGCCACCGGCGCGCCCGAGCTCGTCGCGACCACATCGAAGCCCTCCGGGGCGGCAGTCACCGCGTCGCCGTGGCTCATCCACACCGGCTGCAGGGCGGGCAGTTCGCAATGTAGCTGCCCACCAGTGACTTTCAACTCCGTTCGACCATACTCACTGGTTCCGGTGTGGGCGACGGTGCCACCCAGAGCCAACGCCATCGCCTGGAATCCGTAGCAGATGCCGAACACCGGGACGTCCAGGTCGAAGAGCGCGGGGTCCAGCTGCGGAGCCCCATCGGCGTAGACGCTGGCCGG
>JBMYXJ010000365.1:0-3905 GCA_049608285.1 Mycobacterium sp.
AGCAGAGGTGCCGTCGAGGCCGATAGTGTCGCCGTTTTGCAGCAGTGGGGCGCCTGGCTTCGCCGGCACCGGTGGATTGATGGCGATGAACACGTCACCGAGCGGTGTCGCCGACCGCAATTCGATGGTGCTGTCGGCCGGGATCTGGACACCGTCTTTGATTTCGAGCTCCGCCACCGCCGTGTAGTTCTTTGCGACAAGGGATCTCAGTGTCCCAACATCGGCGCCGGAAAGTTTGACTCTGGCCTCGGCGGGCAAGTTCAGCGCATTGGCGAATACCGCGGTGACCGTGTATCCGCCGCCGGCGCCCACACCGGGGGCCGGCAGCGGCAAATCCCCCAGCCCGAGGGAGCAGCCTGTGGTGACCATTGCGGCGGCAGCTGCTGTCGCGAACGCGAGTTTCATGCGTTGCGTCTTCATCACTGTCCCATCGCCGAGAGACCGTCGAGCATGTAAGTGAGACCGAAGTCCGGCCCGTAATCTTGTAATGTTCCTGTGCTGCAACCTAATTGACGCAGATGCATCAGATTGCAGACCTCTTTCGCGTACTGTGAGTCGGCGAGGATCTTGTCGGTGAGGGCGTGAACCCGCAGGGCACCATTCTCCCGGTCGATGGCGTTGTAGAGGTTCTCCACCGTCAGCGGCGCGACGTCCAGGATCTCAGCCATCTCGCGGTGGCGGTCGGCGATGACCCCCGCAGCCGCGTCGCTGTTGAGCACAGTTTGCTGGAGAGTCTCCCGGTTGGCTTCGATCAGAGCGGTTGCCTGAGTGACGATTTCGTTGAGCTTGCGCCCCGTCGCACCGGTGCCGAAATTCTCATCGGCCAGTATCTGAGTGAGCTGGCGCGTTGTCGAACCGAACTGCCGCAACTTGGCGTCGTTTTGGGCGGCAGCACTCATCAACGGCTCGAGGTCGGTGATGATTGTGGTCAACTGGTCGCCGGTCACCTCGCCACCATCGGAACTCAGTCGCAGCGCGTCGGAGAGCTCACCGAGTGCGGACTTGATTCTCTCGCCGTTCCCGTCGGTGGTTTCGGCCCCGGCATTGACCAGGTCGGCGATCGGCCCCCCGCCCTTGCCGTCGCCTGCCAGTGACTTGGAAAGCTTGTCGAGCATATCGATCACTCGGTCGAATGCGATCGGTGTCCTGGTTCTCGGCAGGCCGATCGTGTCGTGGTTCTGTAACGTCGGCCCGCCGCTGTACGGGGGCGTCAATTCGATCTGCCGGTCGGTCAGAATCGACGTATTAATGGTCACGGCGTGCACGTCGGCGGGAACTCGTACCTTTTTCTCGACAGTGAACTCGACCTCGACGTAGCTGCCCCTCGGGGTGATCTTGGTGACTTTGCCCACCGGCATCCCGACCACCGCCACGACGTTGTCGACATACAAACCCGCCGCGTCGGTGAATTGGGCGGTCACGGTGATCGAGTTGGTCCGAGACTTCACGACGTACCCGACCACGCCGACTACGGCGGCCGCCAAGACGGCGAGTACGACCGCCACGATGACGGTTCTGCGGGTGCCGGCGTTCATTTGCAGTCCTTGTAGTACTCGAGCATGTTGAACTGATCGGCGCGGCCACTGATCGCGCACATCCACGAGTCAACCAAGAGTCCGTTGGGGATGAAGAACTCAAGGGCCGGTGCGTATCCGGTGGCGTTCGTCAGGCCGCGGAGTGTGATGGGTGCGACCTGAAGAAGATTGCTGACCAGTTCCTCGTTGTGTCCGATCATGTCGGTGAGCTCGCGGATATCGGTGAGCATGGCGTCGAGCATCTGCCGGTCCTTGACCACGATGTTGTCCAGCGTGTTGGTCAGATTGGTCAGCGCCACCAGCATGGAGCGGAACGTGGCCTGACTGGCTACGAACTCGCCGAGTAAGCTCTGCCCCTCATCGATGAGGACTCCCACGTCAGCCTGCTGACTGCGCAAGGTGTTGGCCACCCGTTCGGTGCTGGCCAACAAGGTGCCGAGCTGATCCCGCCGCTTGGCGATAACTGACGACAGCTTGCGGATGTTGTCCATGGACTGCGGAACGATCTCGGGCAAACCGTCGACCTGTTTGCCCAGAACGGCGAGCGAATCGCCCAACTGGTCGGAGTCCAGTTGACTCAGCATCACCGAGGAGTCGCCCAGCAGTTCCTGCAGATCGTAGGGAACCTCGGTGTGGGCCAGGTTGATCGTGTTGTCCGGAATCGAACCAGCGCCGGCGGGCATCAGCGCCAGGTAGCGGCCTCCGAGGAAGGTCTGGAGTTGGATGGAGGCTCTGGTGTCCTTGCCCAACTTGACGTCGTCGCGGACCGTCAACCCGACCTCGACGTGACTGTCGACGAGCGACACGCTGCGGACGGTCCCGACCTCGATGCCGGCGACGGTGACGATATTGCCTGGTTTGAGCGACGCAGCCTGGGCGAACTCCGCTGTGTAGTCTGTTTCGCCGATGCCGAGCGACTTCACACCGACCGCCACTGCGACCAGGGCCGCGATCACCGCGAGCGCCGTGAACCCGAGCCACGTCGCGTTGTAGTCCTCCGGCCGACGGTCCCGGAAGCGCTGGATCAGCGATTTCTTGGCGCCGCTGTTCGGCGCTGCATTGTCAGCCATTGGACATGTTCCTGCATTTCGGCGTATGCCACCCTTGGTTCTCGTTGAGGAGGGGGAGGGCGTTGCCCGGGGTTGCCGCGTTGACGACGTATTGGGTGACGTCGTTGAGTCCGGGGAAGAAACCCAGGGCGTTGAGGTCGCACGCGTAGGCGTTGGCGTAGCTGCCGTCACCGGTGGATCGGGCAAGCCCCTTGAGTAACAGCGGCAGGTTGAGTCCGGCGAACGCTACTTGAGGCTCGATGCCTACCATGTGCGCGGCGAAACCGGGTTGCCGGTTGATCATCTCGTTGAATTCGGGGTAGACGTCGTCGGCAGCCGCGGACAGTCCGCGAGTGACCCGGGCGAGCGAGCCGATCGAGGACTCCAATTCCGGGCGGTGAGCATCGAATTCCGCAACCACTTGACTGGTCTGGGTGATGGTGTGGTCCAGGTTCTCGCTCTGCTCAGCGAGATTGCCGGTGACCTCGCTGAGGCTGGTGATGGCATCGCCGAGAACCTTGTCGCGTCCAGCCAGGGTCTCGGTGAACTCCGTTGTCTGGTCGACCACCTCGGTCAGCGATGCCCGACCGCCCCCGAGGGACTGGATGAGGCCCTGGGTGAGGTCGTTGGCTGCCTTTGTATCGAGCAGCGTGAACATCGGTTCGAAACCGTTGAGCACGGTGCCGACGTCGAACGACGGGTCTGTTCGCTCGACCGGGATCACACTGTTGGGCGGGAGTTGTTCGGGGCTACCCGTCGAACCCATCGACAGTGCTAGATGCCGCTGCCCGATGATGTTCTCGTAGAGCACCGCGGCGTTGGTATTGCCGTACAGAGCCTGGTCGCTCTGGACGATGAACGACACCTTTGCGACTGTCCCGTCCAGCTCGATGTCCTGGACACGCCCGACGCGAACACCGGCCATCCGGACGTCGTCGCCTTCGCTCAGTCCGTATACGTCGGTGAAGACCGCCGCATACGGCGTGGTCTGTCCGGCCACCTCGCGGCGCAAGGTGTTATACACCAGAAACGTCACGGCGGTCGCGCTCACCATGAACACGACCAAGAGGATCAGCGGTTTGCGCAGGCTCATTTCGGTCCCCCAGGGGATTCGTGTGGGGCGGGCGCTTCGCCGGCGAGATGGGCGGGGACCAGGGAAACCTCGGTGCCCCGGGCAACAGGCCCCAGGAGCAAGCCCGTTACCACCGACGCCGGCTGATCCTGACCGGTGATCAGGCCGAGCTGCTTCAGTTCTTGCGGACTGCCGACGGGGCCGACATTGCCGCCGTAGGAGGCGGGCGCGGCGTAGGAGGCGGGCGCG
>JBMYXJ010000366.1:0-3836 GCA_049608285.1 Mycobacterium sp.
AACGGGGTTCGCCGAGTCAAAGGGCGACAGGGTGACACCCTCGGGAAGCCAACCGCCCACCGTATCGACCGCACCGGGGCCGATGTCGAGAGCCGGGTCAGCGGGAACCGACTGGCCCGGCGGAACCGGCAGAACCGGCTGGCCCGGCGGAACCGGCTGGCCCGGCGGAACCGGCTGGCCCTGCGGAACCGGCGGAACCGGCTGGCCTGGCGGAACCGGCGGAACCGGTGCGGTGGTGTAGACAAGAGTGACCACCGGCGACTGACCGCCGCACCCGGTCAGCGCGAGGGCACATAGCGCACCACCGGCAATCGCGAGCCTGCGCGAAATCACGGCGAACTCCGATGCGGCCCGCGCAGGCGTGCACGTTCGTGGGGAGAGCAGTTCATCCCTGCGCCCCCAGAATGGGGCCATCGGTGAGTTTCACACCCATTGCAACAGTTCCTTCTTGAGCACCTTCCCCAGCGCATTACGAGGCAAACTGTCGACCAAGCGGACGTCTCGCGGCCGCTTGTGCGCCGAGAGTTGCTGTGCCACATATTCGATCAGTGCTTCTGGTGCGGCGTCGCCGACCACGAAAGCGACGATCCGTTGACCCAGGTCAGCGTCGGGTGCGCCGACCACCGCGACCTCCCGCACTCCGGGATGCCCCAGTAGCGCCGTCTCGATCTCGCCCGCACCGACCCGGAAGCCACCGGTTTTGATCAGGTCAACCGATTCCCGACCCACGATCCTGTGCATCCCGTCGCGGTCGATGACAGCGACATCGCCGGTGCGGTACCAGCCGTCGGCTCCGAGTGCCTCTGCCGTGGCATCGGGGCGGTTAAGGTATCCGTCGAACATCGCCGGGCTCTGAACGTGAAGTCGGCCAACAGACTCCCCGTCATGAGGCACCTCATCGCCGTCCTCGGAAACCAATCGCGTCTGCACGCCGGTCAGCGGTAGCCCCACCCAGCCGGGTCGCCGCTCACCGCCAGCCAGGGTGCTCAGGGTGATCAGGGATTCAGAGCTGCCGTAACGTTCGACGGGCTGATGCCCGCTTATCGCGGCAAGCCCGTCGAAAACCGGAACGGGCAACGGTGCGCTACCTGAGACAAGCAGTCGAGCCGGGATCAGCGCCCGCGCCGCGTCACCGTCGTCGACGATTCGCGACCACACAGTCGGAACTCCGAAAACCAGCGATCCCCCGGCATCCGAAATCGCCTGCGCGTACCCCGCCGGACTCGGCTTCCCGGTGTGCACGAAGCGGCTACCAATACGCAGCGATCCCAGCAACCCCAGCACAAGACCGTGCACGTGGTAGAGCGGCAGCCCGTGTACGAGGGTGTCATCGCCGGTCCACTGCCAAGCCTGGGCGAGCATGTCGATATTGGCCGCGACGGCGCGACGGCTCATCACAACACCCTTGGGCAGCCCAGTGGTACCGGAGGTGTACACGATCAACGCGGTGGAGTCCGGCGAAGGTTCGGGGTAGCGGTGCCACGAGCGGGCATGAAGCCGAACAGGGACGTGTGGCAGCACTTCTTGCCCATCGGCGTCGGCGGGCTTGTCACCGAGCCAAGCTTGCGCACCAGAGTCGGTGAGGATGTGCCGCCGCTCCGCCGCACCGACGTCAGCCGGGACCGGCACCACCGGCACACCGGCGATCAGGCAACCCACGACAGCGAGAACAGTCGTAGGCGTCGGCGTGGCCAGCACAGCCACTCGGCTCGCCGTACCGATACGCTCGGCCACTGACGTCGCCGCCCCGACCAGGTCGCTCCGACTCAACGATGTTCCAGCGATGCGCACTGCGTCTTCGAGGTCAGCGCCGGCGACGACAGCGGAGGGATTCAAGGAAGCCAGCAGCACGACATCTGAGGTTACTCCCCGCATAATGAGCCGGTGGATTCCATCCGGACCGTCGGGTCACGCGAGGTGTACCGAAATAATTGGCTGACGATTCGAGAAGACGACATCCGCAGACCCGATGGAAGCAGTGGGATCTACGCCGTTGTGGACAAACCGACGTATGCGCTGGTGATTCCACGGGATTGCCAAGCTGAGGGTGACCGCTTCCACCTCGTTGAACAATTCCGTTACCCGCTCGGCTGCAGATGCTGGGAGTTCCCCCAGGGCACTGCTCCGGGCAGGGCAGACATGGACCCTGCCGAACTGGCCGCGCGCGAGCTACGAGAGGAGACTGGGCTGCGGGCCGATTCGATGACAGAGATCGGGCAGCTTGACGTCGCGCCCGGGATGAGCAGCCAGCGGGGCCGGGTGTTCCTCGCGATGGGGATCACCGAGGGGCCCCATGACCGCGAGCACGAGGAACAGGACATGCGCAGCCGGTGGTTCGCCCGCGCCGAAGTTGAGCAGATGATCCGCGACGGTGCTATCACCGACGCCCAGTCCATCGCCGCCTGGACACTGATGACACTCGCCGCGGTTGAGTAGCGAGGTCCTTTCCGCACGAACGGTATTCGTTCACCGGTGCCGATACCAACCCGTGATCCAACCGTGCCTCAAGCCGCCGTGTCGATCGGACATGTTGACGGTGAAGGCTATTAGGTTGCTAATGGCACACGAGACTATTTGTGAGGAAGTCATGCCTGCCCGACCTGCGTGCAGCGCAATCGCATCCGCAACTTTGGTTGCGGCTGCTTGCTTTTACGCGCAGGCCACGGCACAGGCCGCGCCGCCGAACTGGAGCGGTCGATACGTCATGATGACCTTCGCTTCGGACAAGATCGGCACCAGTATCGCCGCCCGTCAGCCCGAATCCGATTTCAGCGGAGAATACACATTCACTACCTCGTGTGCCGGCACGTGCGTGGCCACCGCTTCCGGCGGTCCCGCACCGAGCAACCCCACTGTCCCGCAACCTAGCCGCTACACATGGGACGGGCAGCAGTGGGTGTTCAATTACAACTGGCAGTGGGAGTGCTTCCGGGGCTCCGACGTGCCGACCGAGTTCGCTTCTGCCCGTTCGCTAGTGTTCTATTCACCGACGCTGGACGGATCGATGTACGGGACCTGGCGCACGGAGATCCTTGAGGGCGTGTGCAAGGGAAGCATCATCATGCCGGTCGCGGCATACCCGGCATAGCGGCGGGGCACCCTTGGGTGAAGCAAGCGCTAGTGTGCGGTCAGCGCGCGATCTAGCATGCAATCACGATCTGGGCGCACACTAGCGGGCTTCACCGTCGGTGTTCGGCCAGAGCGCGGAGAAAGAAAGTGAAGTTCGCAGGCCGCTCGGCAAGTCGCCTGACAAAATAGCCGTACCACTGGGTGCCGAACGGTACATATACCCGCACATGATTGCCCTCTTCGGTCAGCCGGCGCTGCTCGGCATCGCGAATGCCGTAGAGCATCTGATACTCGAAATCGTCTACACCCCGACCATGCTCACGGACCAGCGCGGGCACCGCCGCGATGATCTCGGGATCGTGCGAGGCGACCATCGGATAGCCGCTGCCTCCCATCAGCACATCCAGGCACCGGAGGTAAGACTTGGTGACCTCCTCGTGGTCCCGGTAGGCCACCGATGCTGGTTCGTCGTAAGCGCCCTTGCACAACCGAATCCGCGCCCCAGAGGCAGCGAACTCAGTACAGTCGGCGTGGGTTCGTTTGAGATAGGCCTGCAGCACCGTGCCGACCCCGTCAAAGTCTTCGCGTAATTCGCGCACAATCGTCAATGTCGAGTCAGTAGTGGTGTGGTCCTCGGCGTCAATAGTCACCCACACACCGGCGCGTTGTGCACGCGCACAGATCTCGCGTGCGTTCTCCAATGCGATCTTCTCGCCATCTCGCGGCAGCGCCTGCCCCAGCGCCGACAGCTTTAGCGATACCTCCAA
>JBMYXJ010000367.1:0-3835 GCA_049608285.1 Mycobacterium sp.
CCGGCCGTTGCCGACGCGGACCAACAGCGCGAGCTATAGTCCGCACCGGTGGCGAGGTGGGAGGCGCGCGGCGCCTCCGCGACGATAGCCGCCGGAAGACGGCGTAGCCGTCCGGGGAGGAAGTGAAATGCTGCATGAACAAGAGTACGAAGCTCAGACGATGAAGTCGTCCGGGGGCGACGCCGATGGCGACGCCGATGGTGAAGTTGTCCTCTCGGACGCGGAGCGCCGCAACGGCTGGACGGCTGACGCCCTTCGGGCGTACCATGCGGAGCGGACAAAAGCGGCGGCAGGCCGGATTTTCCGAGCCAAGGCCCGGCCGCAGACGGCGAACAGCCGGTACCGAGTGTTCCGGTGGCGCGCATAGTGCGCGCAGTGTGCGTAGCGCAGGAGGTTGGTTGATGTCGTTTTTGATGCCGAAGAGTTCGCCACCGAAACCGGCGCCACCGCCGCCGATTGTGACCCGGGCGAGTCCCGAACTGGAAGATCAGCGGGAGCGGGATCGGGTTGCGAGCTTGCGTGGGCGCGGACGGCAGTCGACCATCCTGACCAGCCCGCTCGGCGCGACCGACACACCGCGCGTGGCGCGGGCGGCTGCGTTGGGCGACGTGGCCTGACGTGGCCTGACGACGAGGAGATAACGCATGTCCACCCTGCACTTCGCGGTCTGGAACGATGCTCGGGAGGTTGCCATCGGCCCCCCAGAACAGGAAGGCGCCATCACTTTCACGACGCCGTCGGCGCAAGGCGCGGTCATCGTTCCGGGTGACAGCGCGAAGAAGACCCTCAAGCGCGTTCGGGTTATCTGCGACGCGGATGCGTGGGTGACGTGGGGGGAGAATCCGACTGCTGTGGCCGACGGCACGGAAGGCCGCATGATGGGTGCGGAGAATCCCGAGTATTACGGGATCCAGGCCGGTCACCGCATTGCGGTTATCCAGCGTGCGGGGTAGGAGACGATGACCGGGAAACTGGGTGCAGTACGGGCGGTGCCGAAGCCGTCTTCCGGGGCGTTGGAAACGGCACTGGCGTTGGTTCAGGGTTTCGGCCAGGGTGACGGCGAGCTAGCCGCGTTACTGACCGAAGTGCGCAACGCGCAAGTCGTGAATGAGCGGTTGGTCGCGCAGGCGCAGAACACCATTGCTGAGGCGGACCAACGGCTTGCTGCCGCAGGCGGCGCGGAGCAGCGGGTGACGGAAGCGCATGAGGAAATGCGCCGTCACGAGGCCCAGGCTCAGGCCGATGCGGATCAACGAGCTGCGGAGTTGGCTGCACGCGCTGTCCGATTGGACGAGCGTGAAGCGGCGCTCAGCCGTACTGCGGCCACGCTCGCGGAGCGCGAACAAGCCGCAGACAAAACCGCCGTGGAGCTTGCGCAGGCTCGTCAGGAACTGACGACGCAGCGTGAGGCGGTGGATGCTGCGTCGGCGGAAGTCGAGGCGCTTCGCGCTGACTTGGCAGCACGCATCCAGCAGATCCGGGATTTCGCGGCTCGAATCGCCGATTAACCGTCGAATCCTCCACACGGGTGGCGCGATGCATCCGTGCATAAGGCGTCCTCGATGTCCTCGGGCTGTAAGGGCGCCCGCATCGCGATAGGACAGAACACGAGAGGGTTGAGTGTTGCGTGAGCGGTTGGACCTTGATATGGTGGTTGTCGGGGCGTCATGGTCGCCTCTTCGTGTGGGTTTCTCTCCCTTTGCCCCGGGCACTCCTCCCGGGGCTTTTTTTTGCTCCGTGGTTGGCCCGTGACGACTCCGGATACGCCGGACGACCCCTGCGTCGGTCAGACATGGCAGCGGGGCGTCGAACAACGTCGGGTGATCCAGGTGTCTGAGAGCGTTGTCGGATACCGATTGCAGAATCGGCCCGACATGCCGGTGCGGTATGTGGATAGGCAAGAATGGCATGCGTGGGTCCAGCCGGCGCCCGCACGTTGCCTGCAAGGCGTCGAGTCATGAGTCGATTGCGGGTTTTGGTCATATTACTCGGGTTGTTCGGTCCCGCCGTACTGCATGCGGGAGAACCGGTCGTTGAGACGGAGA
Source organism: Mycobacterium sp. (assembly GCA_049608285.1). Lineage (GTDB taxonomy): Bacteria > Actinomycetota > Actinomycetes > Mycobacteriales > Mycobacteriaceae > Mycobacterium. The sequence goes on from JBMYXJ010000367.1 coordinate 2,046, forward strand.
CAACGTGGCGGACGGGTGACGTTGTCGTGGTGTGGGCGTATTGCGACAGCATGCTTGCGCTGCGTGCCGCGCGCGAGGCAAAGAACCCGGCGGGTTGTCGCATGGACATTACGGTCAACGGCATCATGCCGATCGCTGCATTGTTGCTTCAGTATGTGGGCGCTATTGACGGGGAGCGCGGGGGGTGGTTTTGTAAACTCGATGGTGCTGACCGTGCGGGGTTCATCTCGTTACCGCATAGCGGTGGTCCGCATTTGGCGTTGGTGGGCACATGATGTCTATCTCCGAGGTCCGGCTTCCTCCGATTCTGCGTGATTTGCTCCTTGCGCTTCTCGTTCTCGTCGTTAGTTGGGCTGCTGCTGCACTCACGCGGTTGGATCGGTCAATGGCAGGGGTCGAGGCGGCGATACGAGCAGTGGAATCGCGTGTTGATTCGCATAGCGCCCTCACGGCGCACCCAAATGCAGCCGCAGAGATCGGGCGACTTCAAGGTATTATGGAAGAACGCGGGCGGCGTCCGTAGGAGGGGAAGATGACCGACAGTATCAAGGGCATGGCAGCTGCCAACGGCTCAGCGCTCCAGCAGCGCACGGCCTACTACATGTCGAAATCGGCGACGGCCGTGATCGGCGAAGACGGCGCCACGCCCGGCCACGCCCTGCGCTTGGCCTACGCGCAGACAGTGCTCGCCGGGACCGCCAGCGTCCCCGACTACGCAATCGCGGTCGTTTCCAACTCCACGGTGATCGCCAGCGTCCCCGATAACGGCGACGTGAACCGATTCCGGGCTGTCCCGGTATGGACCGCTCTCGCCAGCTTCTCGCTCGACGATCTGGTGCGGCCGAGCACCTTCGCCGGGCGCGTGTACCGATGCACGGTTGCTGGCATATCCGGTGCGAGCGAGCCCACATGGTCGGCCACCGTCGGCAATACCACGGTGGACGCCACGGCGACGTGGACGGCCGAGGAGGGCGGCATTTCCGACGCAGACCTTGAGTTCACCGTGAACTCGCTGTGGAACGACTTTGCCGGATACGACGGATAGCGCATGGCCGTCACGCAGAGCTACAGCCACGCCAGCGTCGCGGTAACCGCGCTCAACAGCCTGTCCGGTGGGGCGTGGGCGTCTGGCGCTGAGATCGACAATTCGAGCGGGACGTACCAGGAAATCCTGATCGGCGGCGTCATTGCCTTCGGCTCGTCCCACGTCGCGGGTGACGTCGTGAGGATCTACATACGCGCCCGACACTCGGCCACGTCAACGGACACGACCGGCGCTATCAGCGGCGATGACATTGCCGACGAGGCCGAAACCGAGGGTACGGATTTCTCGACCGAGAACCTGATCCCCATCGGCGAGGTGCATTGCGACGCTGCGAGCGATGCGCAGCATTGGGGGCCGTGGTCGATCGCCGCGCTCTTCGGTGGGCATATGCCGGAATATTGCGGCCCGATTTTCCATAACGTGGACGCCAGCGCCGCGCTGGCTGCGTCCGGCCACAGCTGCGACATCAACCGGATCCAGTACACGAGCGCATGATCTCATTCGGCCGACGGGCTGGCCCGCAAACGCCCCGATGGCCGTATCGGGCGGTGCGCGACGATCCGATCTTCGACAACTGCGAGATTTGCCTGCCGATGGTTGGTGGGCAGGACGCGGGGTTGCGCGACGAGATCAACGACGAGAAAGCGACGTTTGCGGGCGCCGACACCGGGATCTTCGCTGCCAGCTCAGGCGTGAATCCGATGCTGCTCTGCATGGCGCTCGCCGACCGCGTCGCCTCGCTCAT
>JBMYXJ010000368.1:0-3827 GCA_049608285.1 Mycobacterium sp.
CTTGGCTCGACGACGCAGGACCACGTGCTGCCGGTTGAACACATGCGGATGCTCACAACCCGAACCGATCACCACCTAGAACAGGCTGCTACCGCCGATGATTTGCCTGAGGTCGCTGCCTATTACGCCGGACTGTGCGCCTACCAGGCATGGAAGTCGCTCCACTTGCTCACCGACACCGTACTTCCAGCCCCGAACACCACGCAGAGGGCAACAAAGTGACTATCGACGGCCGCGGCGGATATTGGAGCCGTCCCCGAGCGTTCCCCCATCGACAGTCGACCGCTCACGTAAGCAGCAAACCCGATCGTCAATATCTATTGTGATCTACATCACATAACGATATGCTAACGAACTGGCCGCAGGCAGAACGCGTGTGATCGGGGCCTGCAGAGATGCGACCTGAACCCGACAGCTGAACTCGCCGGCGCGGACCGGTGTGACAGGGTGCAGAGAGGCAACGCAGAACCATGAGTAAACAAAATCGTGAGCCCACCGCATCGGCCGGAGAAGCCGCAAAGGTCCGTGTGGGTGTTCTAGCAGTCGCGGTCGGCGTCGGCGCCGCGGTGGCTGCCACCCCTGGGGTGGCGTTAGCCAAGCCGGCCGACAGCAGTTCCTCTAGTTCCTCATCGGCTTCGAGTTCGTCAACACAATCGGCGGGAAGCTCGTCGCGAAGGGATCGTCGCCAAACGAGTCGCCGCTCTGAGCGGCCCGCTCGTTCGTCAGAATCAAGGAGGTCCGGGGGTGCGCAGAGTTCAGCTGATTCTCAAACCAATTCGACTTCCTCACGACGTAACGCTGCAAGGACGGACCCAAGCTCCGAGGCTGAACCCAGTTCGAAGCGCAACCGCACGCACTCTCGGGCGTCGAGGATCGACACCAGCTCATTCGACGAGGAGACCCCCGACCAAACAGAGGTTCCCACTGCCCTCCGAACCAGGGTTCCCACTGCTGCCCAAACCGAGGTTCCGGCTGCGGCCGCGACCGCGGTACCCGCTGAGCCGCCGGCCGCTCGAGCACGCTCTGCAGAGCTGGTGTCATCGCCGGCTGCACCGGCTGGGGTAAAACGGAATTCACCCCTCGGCGAGTCACGTGCCGCGCCGAATTCCGCGGACAGTGCACCAACGAACCGAGCCGGGTCAGCGAGACCATTATCGGTCAACCAGCTATCACCGCTGATGATCAGCGCCGACCTGCCCTCCGCCCCAACAGCTCTGCTGCGCACGGTGCCACAACCGGCGGTGGAGTCGGTGGCCATGCTTTCAGCCTTCAACACTGCCCTTGAGACTGCCGTGGAAGGTCTACCCACGACGCTGGCGGTTCCAGCCGCGCCTCAGGAACCGTCCCCACCGTCCAACCCGGTATCTGATGTCGTCCGACATGCCCTGGCCGGGATCGGCCTAAGTCCGTTTACATCCGACGACCCGCAGTTCCCGAACGGGTCCCCGGCGCTGCTGGCAGTGCTGGCATGGGCGCGCCGCAAATCAGAAGAAGAGCCGTCAACCTTCGGACGGATGTTCCCGGTTGGGGAGAATTCAGACACAACAGGGGGCCTCGAGCCGCTCAACCAGCTCACGGATCAGCAACTGGCCGACCTCGCGCAGACCATGTTGGAGGAGGAGCCGACCAACAATCCCAAGGGGACAGCCGCCGGCCTCACCTTCTTCGGCCAGTTCATCGACCACGATCTGACGCTCGACCAGTCGCCGCAGCCCTCCGACACCGTTGACGTCGAGGGCCTTGTGAACGACCGCACGTTCTCTTTCGATCTCGACTCGGTGTACGGGGGCGGCCTGCAGGAGAGCCCGCAGCTGTACGACGGCGACAAGTTCTTGATCGGCACGGCCACCGACGGCGTGTCGCCAGACCTGCCGCGCAACACCGATGGCTCCGCGATCATCGCCGATCCACGCAACGACGAGAACCTCATCATCTCTCAGATTCAGCTTTCCTTCCTAAGGCTGCACAACTCGCTCGTGGACCAGGGGCTGTCCTTCGATAAGGCTCAGCAGACGGTGGTCGGTGCGTACCAGAATGTTGTGCTGAACGACTACTTACCGCAGATCGTCGGCCAGGAAGCGGTGGACCAGGCGCTGAGCCAGTCTCCTTCGTCCGGTTTCTACCAGCCGGGCTCGAAGGACACCCCGGTAAACCCAGTGGAGTTCTCGACCGCGGCGTTCCGTTTCGGCCACTCCCAAGTCCGAAATGGTTACGCAATCAACGACGCCGCAGGCGGACCCGTGTTCTCGGCCGACCCCGCTGTGACGGATCTGAGGGGCGGCAGTCAGCTACCAAGCGAGTTGATCATCGACTTCAACAACTTCTTCAGCGAGCTGCCGCGAGACAGCGACGAGGATCCTGCACAGCTCGGTATGGCAATTGACACGGAGATCTCAGAGTCGCTATTCAACTTGCCGATTCCGGGCGCAGCGGGTAGCGGGTCGAACGTGCTCGCATTCCGAAATCTCGTGCGTGCCAAGTTCTACGACCTGCCTTCAGGCGAGGCAATCGCTGAGGAGATGGGTGTGCCGGTCGTCGGCGAGCCCGTCTTCCCTGAGGGCACGCCGCTCTGGTACTACGTGCTTCGGGAAGCCGAATTGACGTCAGGCGGCGCGGAGCTTGGCCCGGTCGGCGGCGCTATTGTCGCGGAGGTCTTCGTCGACCTACTCCGGTTGGACGGCGCTACCAAGAACTCCCGGGAGCCGCGCCTGCCGGACGCATCGGGTGGGGACTTCCAGATCGGGGACCTGCTCGTTGCCGCCGACCTCGTTGAGGAACAACAATCTCCGGCCCCGGCTCCGCACCCCCGACACGGCCCAGGATCCAGCCCGAAACGCAGTCCTGACCATCAGCGACCGAAGCGGCACCGCATCCAGCACGACAATCACGCAGGAGACAGAGCTGCAGACCACCGATCCTGGTCATGGCTCCACCCTCGACTGCGGGGAACACACGACCAAGAGGCCTGATCTGGCTCTTGGCGAGATCGCGCGCCAGCCGCGTTGACCGGCAGCATATTTGGCCAGAAGTTCAGGCCGGAACGACGATCGTCAAGTGGCTACCTCGCCGTTCCACCCGCATATTCGCGCGCCGGGCCACCACCGCCACAGCAGCCGCATCCCCGGGTTCAGACCTGCTGCTCGAGAGAGCCCGGGCCAGACGTCCCTTATGCGCCTTGTTGAAGTGACTGACCGCGGTTCGGCGTCCTCCCGGATGCTCGCCGACCACCTCGACTGAGACCACGCCGGGTATCTTGCCCATTGCGGCGTACGAACCGGATCGAAGGTCGACGACCAAATCGCGCTCGGCGATCTTCGACAGCACCGGCTCCAACACGGGCCGCCAGCGCGCCGCGAGCGTCGGACGACCTGGCAACCGAGAGTTGGCCGAGAGTCGATAAGCCGGAATCAGGTCCTCGGCGCGCAGGAGCCCAAATAGCGCCGAAGCCACTGCCAGCCGCGACCGTGCGCGCACCGCTGCCGCGCCGGGCAGCGAGTCGATGTCCAACGCGTCGTATAGGACACCGGTATAGCGCTGGATGGCGGGCATCGTGGGGGCCGTGCGCAGCGCCGCGTTTCGATCGATCTCAGCGTCCTGCGAGGCAGAGATTGCCAAAGCACGCCGGCTCGCCTCCCGGTCTGACGCCAAGTCGACCAACTCGCGGACCAACTCGGTACGCAGCGGACGGAGCGCGGGCAAAGTCAAGGCGCCCATCTGCAGAGCCGGTCCATCGCCACCGGTTCGCTTTGTCTCCGAAGGCGGCAGCAGCACGATCACGCCACAGACGCTAGCGCGCTCGGCGATGGGCCACCGCGGCTACTTCCCAC
>JBMYXJ010000369.1:0-3816 GCA_049608285.1 Mycobacterium sp.
CCCGAAGGCCGGTAGGTTCAACGTGACCACGGTCGCACCGTGAAATGGTCTGTTTGCGTGCGGATCTCGATCCGGCCGTCGCGGGAAAATTGATCGAACCGCTCTAAGAGGGGCTTGTAGGGTAGCTGTGCAAGGTGATCTGCCAGGAGAAAACGAATAATCCGCATCCGATTCTCGTCGGAATCGGAAAACGACAACTCATAGGAAACTGGGCGCTTCTCATAATTCGCATTCAACCCATGCAGCACGATCTCGACATCTTCTGACGTGTTGTAGGGCATCTCGCGGCCCAGTAGCTTGAAGGCGGCGATCAAGAACTCCATAAGGACATTCGTCCGCGCACCGATAGCCGTGAGAAAGAGGCCTGTCGGGGCGAGCGCGGCGATGAGGCGCCTCACAGTATCTTCAAGATCGGCCACGTAGTACAAGACCTGGTTGGCCAGCACGAGATCGAAGCCTGCGTCGAGGGCCGCTGGCAACGCCGAGGATTCGGCTGCGGGTGTCGCCGTAAAGCGGGCTAGCCGTGCGACCGCCTGGCGCCGCACGGAGTCCGCCGGCTCCACAAGCGTCAGGCGCAATTGCTCGGGTGACCAACCAGCCTGTTCGACAAATCTTGCTGTGAAGGTCCCCGAGCCGCACCCGAAATCCAGAAAATTGATGACCGGCCCTGCGGGATCGATGGCCGCAACGTGCTCCTGATATGCGCGGGCGTCCTCCAACGCCTCCGTTGCGTGCTGCTCAAAGAACATATAATCGCTGGCTATCTCACTAAAGTCTTTCGCTGGGTTCTTACTCATTACGAGTCCGCCTGCACTTGTCGTCCGTCCAAACCAATCGATCGCCCGTCGGCTCACACCGTGACCCGAAGTGATACGTCGGGCCACAAGTTCTACGCCAACCGCGACACCTGTGTGACCCATTGTGGCTGTGTCACACTCCACATACCCAACCGCGGGCCTTTCGTCTCGATGCGCAGGTCGATCTCCTCGGAACGGTCGCGCAACGTTCTGGCGGCGACCTCGAACTTCAGTGAGCCCGCCACATGCGCGAGCTCTCCGATGTTCCCGAGGGCCAGTAGATCGGCGAGCGTGTGACCGTAGAGGCGGCTGGGTTGGCGCACGGTGCTCACCTCGACGAGGATGTCCGCGGCCCGGAGCTCTTCGACGAGTCCTCCACCGCCTTCCTCCATCGGGGCGAGCAGGCGCCGATGCTCGGTGATGCCAGCGAGATGGCGCTGATTCTCTCCGGTCTCGCCGCCGGCTTCGATGAACTCCCGCAGGATGACTCCCTGGTAGGCGGTCGTCAGATCCGCGATGACAGTGAAGAACGCGCCGCCCTGCTTTACGAACCGGAGCATGCGTTCGATGCTGGCGAGGGGGTCAGGAACGAAGTAGAGCATATGCAGACCCAGTGCGAGATCCACGCTTCCAGCCTCGGGCAGAACGATGCCACTCCTGCTGGCCGCCTCCTCAAGCTCCTCCAGGACTGCTGAGATTGCAATCCCGCCTCGAAGGTGCGGTTGGCGCTCCAGGAAGGCCACGTAGTCTGCCAGGTACGCGGAGTTGGGCTCTTCGACGGAGACGGTCGTACCGTCAGGGACGGCGTCAGCGACGAGCGCAAAGCTCTGCCCGTCTCCGGCGCCGAAATCGAAGATGTGACCGCCTGCGGGCACGTGGTTCTCTATGGCGCGCCGAAGGAGAGGTACGAACAGATCCCGCGAGTCGGTACCCATCATCATGACACGGCGCAGCGGATCGACCCTCAGGAGCCGGGAGAAGGCATTGCGGTACTGGCGATCTGTGTCGAGCCCTTCAAATTCGTTGCAGACGATCTCGAGTGCCTCGTCCAGTCTTGGCGAGAGCCCTTGGGCGCGTCGGTGGTCGATCTGCTCTGGCAAGATTCGCCACTCCTCTACGGCACTGCGGAGTTCCCGCGTGGGCTAACCGGCTTTCTCGAAGATCACTGTATCTGCTCTGCCTACCGTGCCGATTCTCGCCAGAACGCCAGCCCATGGTTTGCACGTAGGCCCTTCCAACACATGGGTTTACACGTGGGCACGAAACGGTGGGTGTCGATCAGCCCCGATATTTCTCTGAGCAGACGGGACGCGGCGACACGAGCACGCGCATTGCTGACGCGCGCGTTGCCACCTGTCAGGCAACCACGAACAGTGCTGCGGCGACCACGGACTCGACGACGAAGTAGAACCAGTTGGGGTAGAAGCTGGTTCGGCCGTCCGGAACCGACGCCAGACGACCAAACGCCATCCCGGCCAGGGCAGCGGCCACTGTTAGCAAGATGCCCGAGCGCAGTTCAGGTGAAGTGAGAGCGACCACGAGTATCGCCGCAATCGCTAGGCCGAAGCCACCGTACACAGCGCGGACTTCGGCGCGTGAGGTCGCGGTACCCAGGCTGATATCGAATGGAGCGACCAGCCGCGCGGGAGCCGCTAGCCCATGCACCCCCATACCGGCGAACAACGCTGCGGCCACGATTGTGACGGCGACGACCATACGGACCTCCAACTCCGGGAGGTAGAAGTCAACCATGGCAGCGCTTCCCCCGCATTGCTTCAGAACATCGGACCCGGCAGCCGGGTGTGACTGTCTTGTGAATGTGCTGTCGTGTCGGCTTGCAACCGGTTTTAGCGGGTCTAATCGGGGGTAGTTCGAACAAGGAATCCACCGGGCTGGGTTCGATCTCGGAAGGGGATGCAGCACCATGATGAATCGGTTGAGCGGCTTGGACGGTGTCTCCCTGCACGGCGAAACACCGGAGATGCCCACCCACGTCCTCGCAGTGGCATTCGTCGACCCAAGTGCGCGGGGCGACCTGACTGCCGGCGCGCTCGTGAGGTTGCTGGCCGAGCGCGCCACAGCGATACCGGAATTCCGTCAACGACTGCTCACGAAGCCCTTCGGACTAGGCCAACCGGCATGGGTGGAGGACCCAGCGATCGATATTCACGACCACCTGCACCGAGCGCGGTTGACCGAGCCCGGCACCATGCGAGAGCTGACTGCCTTCATCGGCGAGGTACACGCGCAACCTCTGGACCGCCGGCGACCTCTCTGGGAGGCGTGGGTCGTGCAAGGGCTCTCAGACGGCAGGCTTGTGGTGGTGATCAAGTTCTCCCACGCGCTGGCCGACGGGGTGGGCGCGGTGACCTCCTTGTTGCCCGAACTGATGACTGCCGATCCACACGCTGAATTCGTAGAGCCGCCGCGGTCCACCACCGCCAGGATGCCCGGCCTGACCGAAAGGGTGCGCGACGCCATCGACGAGGTTGCCGCCAACAGCGCTACGGGCCTTCGAGTCACCGCCAAACTGGCCCCCGTCGCGTTGAAGTCGGTGATCGGCTCCGCAGGGGGATCGGTGCGCCAATTCATCACCGGCACTGAAGCGCAACGCGCCACAGCTTCAGATGCCCAGCGGGATGAGAGCTCGCCACCATCGCGGCTCAACGCCCCACTCACCACCCGACGCAGCGTGGCCTTCGCTGGGGTGCCGATGGACGACCTGCACGCCATCACAGCGGCGTTCGGTGTCACCATCAACGACGTGTTCCTGACCGCGACGACATCGGCGTTACGGCGCTGGCTCGACACCTACGAGGCGGTGCCCAGCTCGCCGCTGCGCACGATGATGCCGATCTCGACGCGCGGCGTCGATGACAACTCGTCCAATAGTTGGTCGACAGTTGCGGTCACGTTGCCAGTTCATCTGGCCAGCGCGGCAGCGCAGCTGGCCAGCATTCACGAAACAACATCGAGTATCAAGAAAACGCGAAGCTCAACGCCTCCGGTTAACCTCGCC
>JBMYXJ010000370.1:0-3804 GCA_049608285.1 Mycobacterium sp.
TTGAGGACTGCCTGTTCTACCGCGACCCCAGACTTGTGGCGCTCAACGAGGTCGGTGGTGCACCCGAACATTTTGGAGTCAGTGCTGCGGAGTTCCATCGGCGAGCATCCGACCGCGCTGCCCTCTGGCCGCATACCATGACCGCGCTGACCACCCATGACACCAAGCGTGGAGAGGACGTCCGCGCGCGCATCGGGGTACTCTCGCAGTTCCCGTCACTGTGGGTCGAGCTTGTCCAATCCTGGGAGACCAGCACCCCCTCCCCTGATCCACTCACCGGATTATTTTTGTGGCAGAACATCTTCGGCGTTTGGCCCACCGATGGAACGGTCTGCACCAAACTGCGCGAGCGCCTGCACGGCTACGCCGAGAAAGCCATGCGGGAGGCCGCGGTCCACACCACGTGGAACGATCCCGTCCCGGAGTTCGAGACGGCGGTACATACGTGGCTGGACTCGGTGATAGACGGTCCAGTTGCGGATGAGCTCACCGCGACCGCAGCGAGGCTGGATAAGCATGCCCAGGTCGACGCCCTCGGCCAGAAGCTCATCGCGTTGACGGCCCCCGGAGTTCCGGATGTCTATCAGGGCACCGAGCTTTGGGAAGACAGCCTCGTCGATCCGGACAATCGACGTGCGGTCGACTACTCCGCGCGGCGCGACCAGCTAGCGGCAATGGCGCGGTCAAGGACGGCTGCGCACCCCAAATTTCGGGTTGTCCGCGGGGCGCTTCAGCTACGACGCGAACACCCCGACACGTTCCTGGCCGGTGGATACCGCCCGGTCACGGCTGACGGTGCACTCAGCGCACACATCGTGTCCTTTCTGCGAGGCGACACGGTGCTCGTAGCCGTCAGTCGGTGGACAGTTCGGCTGACCGACAGCGGCTGGGGCGACACCACGCTAACGGTTCCCGACGGAACCTGGACCGATGTGCTGACCGGAGATACTCGGGTCGGCCAGGTTCCGGCCGCCGAGTTGTTCGGCGAACTGCCCGTCGCGTTGCTGGTACGTGCCAATGCCTGAGCACGAGTTCGCTGTCTGGGCCCCCCTGCCCGACCGCGTCCGCCTTGACCTGGACGGCACCCTGCACCCGATGACCCGCGGTAATGACGCTTGGTGGCGGACCGTCGTCGGTGCCGAATCATACGCTCGTTACGGCTTCGTTCTTGACGACGACCCCAAGGTGTTGCCCGACCCCCGCTCCCCCCGACAGCCCGAAGGTGTGCACCGGCGCTCCCAGTTGTGGCGGCCGGCACCTGACTCCTGGACCGACGATGACTGGCAAGGCCAATCCGTCGAGGGACGCGCGATCTACGAACTGCACATCGGAACATTCACCGTCAAAGGCACTTTCGACTCGGCAATAGAAAGACTGGACTATTTGGTCGCGCTCGGCATTGACTTCGTCGAGTTGATGCCGGTTAACGCATTCAGCGGTACTCATGGCTGGGGCTATGACGGCGTGCTCTGGTACGCGGTGCACGAGCCCTACGGCGGCCCCGATGGACTCGTCCGTTTTGTCGACGCCTGCCATGCGCGCGGACTCGGCGTACTCATCGACGCGGTGTTCAACCACCTCGGCCCGTCAGGGAATTATTTGCCATTGTTCGGTCCATATTTGTCGACCGGAAGTAACCCTTGGGGCGAGTCGATCAACATCTCCGGCGCCGGCGCTGACTCGGTGCGGCGCTATATCCTGGATTGCGCGCTCCGCTGGATGCGTGAATTCCATGTCGACGGGCTGCGGCTGGATGCAGTCCACGCACTGGTCGATACCACCGCCTACCACATCCTTGAAGAACTCTCTGCCGAAACAGATTCTTTGGCAATAGAACTCGGGCGGCCGCTATCCCTGATTGCAGAAAGCGACCTCAACGATCCAACGCTTATTACTCCGCGAGACCGCGGCGGCCTCGGCATGACCGCACAGTGGGACGACGACATACACCACGCAATCCACTCCGCTGTGTCTGGTGAGCGTCAGGGCTACTACTACGATTTCGGCTCTCTGCGGACGCTGGCACAGACGTTGCGGCGCGGATACTTCCACACAGGTACCTATTCGTCGTTCCGGCATCGTCGACACGGCCGCCCCTTGGATACCACCACGATTCCGGCGACCCGACTACTGGCCTACACGCTGACCCATGACCAGGTGGGAAACCGGGCGATCGGTGATCGACCATCGCAGATCTTGACCACCGGTCAACTCGCGATCAAAGCTGCGCTCGCACTTGGATCTCCCTATACCGTGATGCTTTTCATGGGCGAGGAGTGGGCGGCGTCATCGCCGTTCCAGTTCTTCAGCTCCCATCCCGAGCCCGAGCTGGCCCGGGCAACCGCCGAGGGCCGTAAGCGGGAATTTGCCGACCACGGGTGGGATGCCGATGAGATCCCCGACCCCCAAGATCCCGCGACGTTCCAGCGGTCAAAGCTGAACTGGAACGAGATCGATAATGGAGACCATGCGCGGTTGCGACGCTTCTATGAAGATCTCCTTGGCCTGCGCCGCAACGAGCCCGATTTCGATGACCCATGGCTGGACCACTTGCGGGTCGACTACGACGAAGACCAGCGATGGTTCGTCATGCATCGGGGCCAATTCGCCATCGCCTGCAATCTCGGTACCGCACCTGTCGACGTCCCCGTCACTGGCGAGGTAGTGCTGACGTATGGTGAGCCCGCGGTCGGCGCCGACGCCACGCGGCTTGCCGGGCACTCTGTCGCGATTCTTCGCAGCGTCAACTAGTCGCCCAGAGTTTCGCAGCACATCGCCGAGGAGTTGGTTGTCCAGGAGTTCCCCCACGACTTCTCAGCAGCTCGCCGAGGAGTACCGCCCACGACCCCTCAGCAGCTCGCCGAGGAGTACCGCCCACGACTCCCCAGCACGCAGACATCGACGTTTTGCAGACGATTACTCGCACTTTCTCTGCAGAACGTCAATCTCTCGAGCCGCCTGGGCTCCCAGCGCCTCAACAGACTCCGAGGGTGCCGATCGTCGTCACGTCAGGTAGCGGTAGGTCGGTGAGCCCGGTTCGAGCACCTCGACGTGGCACTCGGAGCTGTGCATCCGCGCGATCAGCCCTTCGAGGTCCGAGGCCGACCCCATCTCGATACCGACCAGTGCCTCGCCTGTCTCGCGGTTATTGCGCTTGACGTACTCGAAGAGGGTGATGTCGTCGTTGGGACCGAGGACCTCGTCCAGGAATCGACGCAGCGCGCCCGGCTCCTGCGGGAAATCGACCAGGAAGTAGTGCTTGAGCCCCAGATGCACCAACGAGCGTTCCAGGACTTCACCGTAGCGAGATACGTCATTGTTGCCCCCGGAGATCAGGCAGACCACCGTGGATCCAGGCTCGATATCGGCATCCAGCAGGGCTGCCACAGACAGCGCCCCCGCCGGCTCGGCGATGATTCCTTCGTTTTGATACAGGTCAAGCATCGCCGTGCACACAGCGCCTTCGTCGACCGTGGTAATCGACACCATGTCCCCGGCTGCCGTCAGAGCCGCGAAGGGCAGCCTGCCTACCTGGGCAACCGCAGCGCCGTCGACGAACTGGTCCACGTCCTCGAGCGTCACGGGTGCACCGTTGGCCAGCGCGGCCACCAACGCGGCCGCACCGGCGGGCTCCACGCCCAGCACCGAGGTCGCGGTGGCCCGCTCTGCGAGATAGGCCGTGACCCCACTGACGCACCCGCCGCCGCCGACCGGGACGACCACCAGATCTGGTTCGGCGCCAAGCTGTTCGAGGATCTCCACCGCGATCGTGCCTTGCCCGGCCATCGTGCGGACATCGTCGTA
>JBMYXJ010000371.1:0-3780 GCA_049608285.1 Mycobacterium sp.
TCATTGCGCACAATGATGTCTGGCGCGTGCAAATCCAACAAGCGCTTCAAGCGGTTATTGCGGTTGATCACGCGGCGGTACAGGTCGTTCAGATCGGAGGTCGCGAACCGGCCACCGTCAAGTTGCACCATCGGACGCAGCTCGGGCGGGATCACCGGGACGGCGTCGAGCACCATCCCCGTCGGCGAATTCCGGTTGCTCTGGAACGCCGCGACCACCTTGAGCCGCTTGAGGGCGCGCAACTTCTTCTGGCCCTTGCCGTTGCGGATCGTGTCGCGAAGGCTGTCAGCCTCGGCGTCGATGTCGAAGTTCTCGATGAGCTTCTGGATCGACTCCGCGCCCATCGCGCCCTCGAAGTACTCGCCATAGCGATCCTGCAGCTCGCGGTAAAGCAATTCATCGACGATGAGTTGCTTCGGGGCCAGCTTGGAGAACGTCGTCCAGATCTCCTCGAGCCTGTCCAGCTCGCGCTGAGCCCGATCCCGAAGCTGGCGCATCTCACGCTCGCCACCGTCGCGCACCTTGCGGCGCACATCGGACTTGGCGCCCTCGGCCTCGAGCTCCTTCAGGTCGGCCTCGAGCTTCTGCGCGCGGGTCTCCAGATCGGCGTCCCGTTGATCCTCGACGGCTTTGCGCTCGACGGCCATCTCGGCTTCCAGCGTGGACAGCTCGTTATGCCGCATCTCGTCGTCGACAGTGGTGATCACGTAAGCGGCGAAGTAGATGATCTTCTCGAGATCCTTCGGCGCCAGGTCCAACAGGTAACCCAAGCGCGACGGCACACCCTTGAAGTACCAGATGTGGGTCACCGGGGCCGCGAGTTCGATGTGCCCCATCCGCTCACGACGCACCTTGGCGCGGGTCACCTCCACGCCGCAGCGCTCACAGATGATGCCCTTGAACCGAACGCGCTTGTACTTACCGCAGTAGCACTCCCAGTCGCGAGTAGGTCCGAAGATCTTCTCGCAGAACAAGCCGTCCTTCTCGGGCTTGAGCGTGCGGTAGTTGATGGTCTCAGGCTTTTTGACCTCGCCAAAAGACCAGTTGCGGATGTCGTCGGCAGTGGCAAGACCGATACGGAGTTCATCGAAGAAGTTGACGTCGAGCACGTAACTTCCTTTCCCCTTGCGGGTTTAGTTGCGGAACTAGATCAAGCGAACGAAAGAGATCACGCAAGATCTTCGACTGAAGCGGATTCGTTGCGGGACAGGTTGATTCCCAGGTTCGCGGCGGCGCGTTCCAGGTCCTCGTCATCACCGTCACGCATCTCGATCGCGGCGCCGTCAGAAGACAGCACCTCGACGTTGAGGCACAACGACTGCAGTTCCTTGAGAAGGACCTTGAACGACTCAGGAATACCGGGTTCGGGAATGTTCTCGCCCTTGACGATCGCCTCGTACACCTTGACCCGGCCGACGGTGTCATCGGACTTGATGGTCAACAACTCCTGCAGCGTGTAGGCGGCGCCATAGGCCTGCATGGCCCAGCACTCCATCTCACCGAATCGCTGACCGCCGAACTGCGCCTTACCACCCAGCGGCTGCTGGGTGATCATCGAGTACGGACCGGTCGAACGGGCGTGGATCTTGTCGTCCACCAAGTGGTGCAACTTCAGGATGTACATGTAGCCGACCGTCGCCGGGTACGGGAACGGTTCACCACTGCGGCCATCGAACAGCTGCGACTTGCCCTCGGCGTTGACCAACACATCGCCGTCGCGGTTGGGCAGCGTCGAGGCCAGCAGGCCCTCCAACTCACCCTCGCGGGCCCCGTCGAACACCGGGGTGGAGACGATGCTGTCAGCAGGCGCCGACAGCAACTGCTCGGGCAGGTTGGCGGCCCACTCAGGGACTTCAGCGGCTCCGTCAGCCCCTTGGATGTTCCAGCCCGCCTTGGCGACCCACCCCAGGTGCGTCTCGAGGATCTGCCCCACGTTCATACGCGAGGGCACGCCCAGCGGGTTCAGGATGATGTCGACCGGGGTGCCGTCGGGAAGGAACGGCATGTCCTCGACCGCGAGGATCCTGCCGATGACGCCCTTGTTGCCGTGGCGTCCGGCCAGCTTGTCACCGTCGGAGATCTTGCGCTTCTGGGCCACATAGACCCGAACCAGTTCGTTGACACCGGCGGGCAACTCGTCCTCGTCCTCGCGAGAGAACACCCGGATGCCGATCACCTTGCCGGATTCGCCGTGCGGAACCTTCAGAGATGTGTCCCGGACCTCGCGCGCCTTCTCGCCGAAGATGGCACGCAACAGACGCTCCTCCGGGGTCAGCTCCGTCTCGCCCTTCGGCGTGACCTTGCCGACCAGGACGTCGCCGTCGCGGACCTCGGCACCGATGCGCACGATGCCGCGGTCGTCGAGATCGGCCAACACCTCATCGGAGACGTTCGGGATGTCGCGGGTGATCTCCTCGGCACCTAGCTTGGTGTCGCGGGCATCGATCTCATGCTCCTCGATGTGAATCGAGGTGAGCACGTCCTCTTCGACCAAACGGCTGGAGAGGATGATCGCGTCCTCGTAGTTGTGCCCCTCCCACGGCATGACCGCCACGAGCAGGTTCTTACCCAGCGCCATCTCACCGTTCTCGGTGCATGGCCCGTCGGCGATGACCTGGCCCGCTTCCACACGCTGCCCGGCGTCCACAATGGGCCGCTGGTTGGCGCAGGTGCCGTGGTTGGACCGAGCGAACTTGCGCATCCGGTAGGTGTGCCGGGTGCCATCGTCGGCCATCACGGTTGCGTAGTCGGCCGAGACCTCCTCGATGACGCCGGCCTTGTCTGCCACAACAACATCACCCGCGTCGATGGCAGCACGCAGCTCCATACCGGTGCCGACCAACGGTGCCTCACTGCGCACCAGCGGAACTGCCTGGCGCTGCATGTTGGCACCCATCAGGGCGCGGTTGGCGTCGTCGTGCTCGAGGAACGGAATCATGGCGGTCGCTACCGACACCATCTGGCGCGGCGAGACGTCCATGTAATCGACCTCGGAGCTGGACACGTTCTCCACTTCGCCGCCCTTACGACGAACCAGAATGCGGTCCTCAGTGAAAACCTGAGCACCGGCTCCGTTGTCCTCGATCGGCGAGTTGGCCTGTGCCACGACGTGGCGGTCCTCTTCGTCGGCCGTCAGGTAGTGGATGTCGTCAGTGACGACACCGTCGGCAACCTTCCGGTAGGGCGTCTCGATGAAGCCGAACGGATTCACCCGCGCATACACCGACAACGAACCGATGAGGCCAATGTTCGGCCCCTCAGGGGTCTCGATCGGGCACATGCGGCCGTAGTGGCTGGAGTGCACGTCTCGCACTTCCAGGCCGGCGCGCTCACGGGACAGACCGCCGGGGCCGAGCGCCGACAGACGGCGCTTGTGGGTCAGACCCGACAGCGGATTGTTTTGGTCCATGAACTGCGACAGCTGGCTGGTTCCGAAGAACTCCTTGATCGCGGCCACCACGGGACGGATATTGATCAGCGTCTGCGGGGTGATCGCCTCGACGTCCTGGGTCGTCATCCGCTCGCGGACGACGCGCTCCATACGCGAGAGTCCCACCCGGATCTGATTCTGGATCAGTTCACCGACCGTGCGCAGACGGCGGTTGCCGAAGTGGTCGATGTCGTCGGTCTCCACCGGGACCTCGACGCCACCGGGCACCGTCATGGACTTGTCGCCCTGCTGCAGCCGCACCAAGTATTCGATCGTCGCCACGACGTCTTCTTCGGTCAGCGTCGAGCTAGTGATCGGCTGCCCAGCGTTGAGCCCCAGCTTCTTGTTGA
>JBMYXJ010000372.1:0-3773 GCA_049608285.1 Mycobacterium sp.
TGTGCGTACAGATCAAGAGGCCCACCAAACGGGTCCCCCTCCGAGGAGTGCAACAATCTGCTTGACGCAACCAGGTGTGTTGGATCGTTAGGCGGATGGTGGTCGAGCCTGCCTGGCCCGGAGTGTGCATCAGTCTGTAGCGTCAGGGATGCTCCGCCGTCCGAATCCGATTCCGAATACATACGGCCCGGACAACGGGCAGTTGCAATCACGTCGAAAGAAAGCCAGTGATGCGAGTCTGTTTCTTCATTCCGAGCCTCGGCGACGGAGGCTCCCAGCGCCAGTGCATCGCGCTACTCAACGCGTTGCAGCACGCCCCCGCTATTGAAGTGCATCTGATCCTCCTTGGCCCCGGGGAGCATGACGACAGCCTTAACGTTGACGGACTGCGAGTGCATCGCACCGAGGTCGGAAACTTTGCAAACCCGAGGGCGCTCGCGTTCGTGGTTCGCACGCTACGTCGGGTCCGTCCCGATCTGCTGATCTCGTGGCTTCATCCCGCCGATATATGGGCGTACGCAGCAACCCGAGTCGTACGTGGGGTGCCTTGGGTCATCACCGAACGCAGCTCTTCCTACCCTGACGAGCTCGTTTACAAACTGAGAGAACGGTTCGGGCGTCGAGCTGCCGCCGGTATCATCGCGAATTCAGTCATAGGCAAAGAATACTGGGATAGTCTAGCGCCGCGTTCGCGAGTACGAGTGATCTCCAATATTTTGTTGAACCAGGAAATCCAGGCCGGAATCGGTAGGACGACCTCCGTCGAGTGCCTGTCTGTAGGTCGCCTCGCGGTCGAGAAGAACCTTGGCATGATGACCGCGGGGTTCGCGCGGTTCGCTACCGCACATCCACAGGCGAAACTAGTCGTCGTCGGGGACGGCACTCAGGCACGCGAAATCGTGCAAGCTGCAGAGAAAAGCGGCGTAACAAGTCAGGTCGAGCTATTAGGCTTCCGCAAAGATATTCCCCTACTGATGTCCCGTGCTCGTCTCTTTCTCTCCTTTAGCCGGTATGAGGGCATGCCCAACGCACTAATGGAGGCGGTGGCCGCAGGCCTTCCGGCTGTCGTCTCCGATATCCCAGCGCATCGCGCATTGATGGGAGACGATTACCCATACTATATACGGCTAGACGCGCATCCCGAGGAAGCCGCAAGTGTTATCGCGGAAGCCTGGGCGATGGAATTCGATCCAGGCGGCCAAGTCTACGCACACGCCAGGGGCGTGCTGGCAGCCATGACGCCGGAGAAGGTCGTGAGCGAATATTTTGATGCGTTCGCTGAGATCATCACAAACTCCGGCGCGCCGTACGCCGAAACACATGAGGCGCCACGGAGACCGCTTCGTCGATGACGGCGCGAAAGCGTTGGCCAGCCTAGGCAGGCAGCATCAGTCAGTGTTCGGGGCGGAAACCGGCGGAACAAGGGAGAGACCTAAATGGTGGACCCTGGCACGCGTCGCAATATGGTTACGTACTACCTAAATTTCATCGTCGTCGCGGCCGTTGGATTTGTGATCAATCCCCTGCTGCTTAGTGCCCTAGGGCCGCTGATGTTCGGCATGTGGAAATCACTGCAGCGGTATCTTGATTTCGCAACCGTAGCGGACGGTAGAGCCTCGCAAGCCCTGAAGTGGGTAGTGGCGAGCAGACTCACTCTCTCGGATGAGGAACGGCGGAGAGATGTCGGGGCCGCGATTATCGTCTGGATCCGCTGGCTTCCTGCAGCGGCCCTCGTCGCCGCTGGCATCACCGTTGCATTGCCTCAACTCGTCAAAGGCATACCTACCGACGCACGATCGGTCGCATACACAGCCGCAGCGATCCTCGCCGCCAACGCCGTACTCGCAGGATTGCTTTCGGTACCCGACTCGGTGCTCGTCGGCGTAAATCAAGCTTACAAATCCACGCTGGTCATAACAGGATTTTTCGTCGTGAGCAACGGGGCCATGATTGTTGTCGCGCTTTCTGGCTGGCCGCTATGGTCGCTGGCCGCAATCGTGTTCGCCGCGGCGGTAGCCAACGGCACGGTCACGCTGCTCGTCGCCAAACGAGCTGTCCCGTGGTGGGGTGTTGCGCGGCCGACTGCGCTCGACCTGCGTCGGGTGCATAGATACAGCGCATTAACGCTCGGCTGGGGGGTAGTGGAAAGGCTCTTCATCTCTTGCGAGCTCATCGTTATTAGTGTCATGTTGGGCGCTGTCGTCGTCACCCAATACACGTTCACTTCCTACGTGATGCAATTCGTTATCACGATTTCGGCAATCACGGCAAGCGCGTTCATGCCAAAGCTTGGCGCAAACATTGGCGCCTCAGAAATCCCCGCGGCAGCCGAGATGGCCAGATCCATTCGGCATCTAGTCATCGGAATCACGATGTTGGGCAGTGGGGCGGTTCTGGCTTTCAACGGTGCATTTGTCACCCTGTGGGTAGGCGGCGATCAGTTCCTCGGGACGACCCTGAACGGCCTGTTCGTCGTCCTCGGACTGCAATTGGCATTGATTCGGATGGACGGTCAGATCCTCGACGTCACTATGCGAATTGCACCAAAAGTTCTGGCGGGGTTATTCAGCAGCGTGGGCGGGGTCGCGGCTGGCTGTCTCGGTTTTGCGCTCAGTCAAGATCTCGTTGTCGCCTTGACTTCCGTGATCGCCTTGCGACTTGGCAGCAACGTGGCATTTCCGTGGCTGGTAGCAAGGTCAATACCCATCCCAGCAGTGCCCTGGAGACCTGTGCTTCTGGGGCTGGCGTTGGTGGCATTTTCGTTCAGCATCGGGCCGTCAATTCAGAACAACGAGCTGCCGCTCAGGGCGGCACTAGTACTGGGCTGGGTTATTCTAGCGGGTGCCGCCGCATGGTGCGGTTTAGTCCCACGGACCGCTGTGAGAGCCCTGCTGATCCGGCCGGGCTCTCCATGACAACGAAGTCATGGCCGGACTCTTGCGATGCCGTGTCGTCGCTGATTCTGTCCAGCTCAAACACCGGGCAACAGAACCGCATTAAGTGATCTAGTGCCTACGGCCCGAGTTGGTTCACTGGTTTTGGGGCTCTTCAATTTTGGCCGGGCAATCAGCATGAAGTCTGAGTTGCGGCCCACTGTTTGCGGGCGCAGTGGAATCGTATCCGTCGGGCTGAGTTGTCTGGATTCCGGAATCCGCAGCTGACCCGTTTGACCTGTTTGACCAGCCGGATGTAGCCCTCGGTGCGGGCCTTGGTGATGCCGGTGGTCGCGGAGGCGTTGATCTCAGGCCACCAGGTGTCGATGGTGCTGGCCAGGTTGAGCAGTTCGGGGATCTGGGAGTCGATGCACCAGGCCAGGAATCGGTGCAACCGGTGCCGGGTCAGGTGCGGATCGCCACCGAGGCGCCTGAGTATGGACATGTGCGGAGATTTTCAGGCTGTGTGAGGTGTTGACCTGTCGTTTTGAATGGCCGGGTGGGTGTTTTGGGGTACTAAACCGATAAGTTCTTCCGGTGGCGTACGTGCGGAGAGTGCGCACCGCCCCGGGTGCGGTGGCGGTGCACGTGGCGCGAAAGGAGCGGGGCCAGGTGGTGATTGTGGCGCACGCTGGTTCGGCGCATATCGATGCTGAGCTGGGCATTCTGCTTGACCAAGCCCGCCAGATCGTCGGCGGTGAGCAGGAGGCATTCGATATTGAGTTGCCAGTGCGCCCGGCGCGCGTGGCCGACGTGCCCGATTGCCGCACCTCGACGGTGCTGCCTGTCCCGCCGGCCGCCTAATGGTGTGCCGGTGAGCACTGGGCGCGCCGCGGATGT
>JBMYXJ010000373.1:0-3763 GCA_049608285.1 Mycobacterium sp.
GACCCCAATGCGACCCGAACCGCGGGTTCGCTGCGCAGCCTGGCCCGCGCAATCGTGCACGCGGCCAACATCGGTGCCCAAGTGATCAATATCAGCGAAGCCGCCTGCTACAAGGTGACGCGACCGCTCAACGAGGAAGTCGTCGGCGCCGCAATCGACTACGCGGTCAACGTCAAGGGTGTGGTCATCGTCGTGGCGGCGGGCAATTCGGGCGGCGACTGCGCCCAGAACCCGCCACCGGACGCAGCAGTCCCGGCCGATCCTCGGGGTTGGCGACAGGTGCAGACCGTCGTTTCGCCGGCCTGGTATTCGCCACTGGTGCTGGCCGTCGGCAGCATCGCGCCCAACGGTCAGCCGAGCGGCTTCTCCATGCACGGACCCTGGGTCGGGGCCGCGGCACCCGGTGAGAATCTGGTTGCGCTCGGCTACGACGGCAATCCTGTCAACGCCCTGCAGGGCGAGGACGGTCCCATTCCGATCAGCGGCACCTCGTTTTCCGCCGCGTACGTCTCGGGGCTCGTCGCACTGCTCAAACAGCGCTTCCCCGACCGGACACCGGCACAGCTCATCAACCGGATCACCGCTACCGCGCGACATCCGGGCGGCGGGGTGGACAACGTCGTGGGTGCCGGGGTCATCGATCCCGTCGCCGCGCTGACATGGGATATCCCTGCCGGACCCGCGACGGTCCCGTACGCGGTCAAAGAGGTTCCACCGCCGGTCTATGCCCCGCCCCCCGACCGCGCACCGATCACCGGCGTGGTCATCGTCGGCCTCAGTGTTGCGGCACTATTAGGGTTCGGCGCACTGGCCCGCAGAGCGCTGAGCCGACGATGAACGGGTTGCTCTCGGTGTTCGGGCTGCGGTTCACCACTGGCCACGCGCTGTGGGCTGCCGTGCTGATCCCGGCATGCGTTGTGCTGTTCGGACACGGCGAATTGTTCTGGCTGGGCATCGGGCTCGGTGTGCTCTTGGGCCTGGCGTCGATGCTGACCATTCGCGGCCGCCGGCTCACAGGCTGGATCGCCGCCCTCTTCGCCTGGCGACGACGACACCGTCAGCCGCCGGCACCACCCTCCGAGCCCGCGGTCGGCGCAACGGTGATCCCCGGCGACCACGTGGCGTTACGCTGGCAAGGCGATTTTGCGGTATCGGCGATCGAGCTGATTCCGCGGCCGTTCACCCCGACCGTGATCGTCAATGGGGAAGCCTTCACCGACGACGTCGTCGACACCCGCCTCGTTGAGAAGCTGCTGGCCGCCTACTGTCCCGACCTGGAAGCTGACGTCGTGTCTGCGGGCTATCGAGTCGGCAAGACCGCGCCGGCAGCGCTGGTCGCACTCTACGAGCAGGTAGTCGGCCCGTACCCTGCGCCGGCGAGCCGCCGGACATGGATCCTGCTGCGCGCCGACCCAGAGCGGACACGCAAGTCGGCACTACGTCGCGACACCGGAGTTTCGGGGCTGGCACACTATCTCGTAGCGTCGGCCACCCGAATCGCAGATCACCTGTCCAGCAACGGCATCGATGCGCGGCCCGCCCGTAGCTTCGACAATTATGACCGGGCCACCGAGATCACTTTCGAGCACGAGACCTGGTCGATGATCCAGGGCCGCAGCACATTCACCGCCGCCTACCACGCACCGGGTGGCCCAGACGCGTGGTGGTCCGCGCGTGCCGATCACACGTTGACGCGAGTCCGCATTGTCCCTGGTTTAGCGCCAACCTCCACGGTGCTATTGACCACGCTAACGAATCCCTCGACACCACGGGGTTTTTCGTGTCTGTATGGAGGGCAACGCGCTGCCTTACTCGGCGAGAGTCCGGTCACCGATCGCCACCATGAACTACCCGTCGGCTCGGCCGGAGTGTTAATTGGCGAGACCGCAGACCGATATCCGGTGTACATGCCGTTCGACGACGTGGACGCGAGCATCGACCTCGGGGATGCGCGGCTGTTCACCCAATTCGTGGTGCGCTCAGCGGCGGCTGGTGCGATAATCACGCTGAATCCTCAGATGAGGGAGTTCGCCGGCAATATCAACGCCGGCGTCGGTCAGGACGCCACAATCTGCTGGCCGAACTCAACGACATACCTGGGTCCTCACCCCGGGATCGGCCAGGTGACGTTACGCGGCAGCTTCATCCAGACTCCGCGGCACAAGCAGCTACCCATTAGTCTAATCAACCCACGCGAAGAGAGCCGCTATCAGATGGCCCTGGACAATTGATGCCCGCCGTTTCCCACCACAACATCGTCGGGAGTTCGTATGAGCGGCGATGAGGTACAGGTGCTTCCAGAAGACCTGCGGGGGAAGGCAACCCAGATCAAAGGGTTGTCATGGCCGTCCGGAGCAGCGCCGCCGGCGGTAGCCCCACCGGATACACTCAGCACCACAGCCGTGGCGATCAACAACCTCAATATGAACGCCGAAGGCATGTGGGCCTACCAGGAATTCGGTCGACTCGAGGGGTTACGCCTGGCTGGCACGCTGGACAATGTCGCCGCGGCCTATGAGAAGGTGGACGAGCTTTCCGGGGAAGACATCGATGCCACAGATTTGGGAGAAAAAGGAGCCCGCAGCAAGCGCGGCATTGTGCTCCCCAACATTGTCGAGATGTTCCCTCCCGAGCACCCACCGGATATGCCCCCTCCCAAGGGCGTACAGGTGTGCGAGCCGCTACTGTTTCCCCCGGCCACCCAACGAGCACTGGAGGCGGGGGACGGTGGGGGGTCCCTGAGGGCCGCAGCACAGGCTTGGCGCGCCCACGCCACGTCGCTCGCAGCCTCAGCTCAACAGTTTGAGACGACCTCGCTGGACTGGGAAGGAGAGGCTGCCGACGCTGCCTACGCAAAGTTCAACGCCTACCGCGACTGGCTGATCAGTCTCTCAGATTCCTGGAATGCCCTGGCCGGCGAGGCTGATGACCTGGTCGAGGCGCATTCGGCGGCAAAACGGGACAACGCACCGATTGCTGACGAGTACGAGAAACTTGAGCAGGAGATTGCGGCAGATCCTTCCAACCCCGCCAACCCGCAGAAAACATCGCGAATGGCCACGTTGCAGGGCCAATCGGAAGATGTTCGCAATCACTACGCTCGGGACGGCCAGCCCGAACGGATCCAGCCCGAGGAACCTCCCAATCCTGTCGTATCCGGGATCCCGGTCACCGTTGACGATCATCGGCGAGCGCGCAGTCGACTGTCCCAGCGGTCGAGCCAAGAGCTTGGACCGGGCGGCGGCGCGGCGGGCGGCGGCGGCTCGCCGCCTGCGGGATTCCGCTGAGCGCCAGGCTGTCCCACCGATGACAGATCCGAAGCAGGCCACCCCGGGGGCGCCGCAGGAAGGCTCACAAGGCGGATCGCCGGGCGGCGGGCAGCCTGGCGGATCCCCGGGCGGCGAATCCCCGGGTGGTGGGCAGCCCGGCAGCGGCATGCCGACCACCCCGAGGTCCCCCAACGGTCCAAGCGTGAGACCTGCGGCGGCCGGAGGCGGAGCCGGGGCCGGCGGCGGAGGCGGAGGCGGCACAGGGCCCGGGTCGCCATTGCAGCCCGCCGTCGGCGCCGAGACGGTCGCGCCTACACCGCGGGCAACACCCGGTGCCCCGGCCGCGGCAGCCGGCCCTGCGACCGGGATGGGTGGCGGCATGGGCGGTATGGGTGGCATGGCGCCAATGATGCACGGCGCCAAAGGGGGAGGTAGCGACGACAAGAAACGCAATCCGCAGCTGTCCGAGGACGAGGATCTCTATACCGAGGATC
>JBMYXJ010000374.1:0-3752 GCA_049608285.1 Mycobacterium sp.
CCGAGACCTGGATGGCCACGTTGGCGTCCGGCAGATCGATCGAGAAGTTGGCGACCTTGGAGACCACCAGGGTGCGGATCTCCCCGCGCCGGAACGCGTCGTATAGGGACTCCCTTTCAGCCGTCTTCGTCGACCCCTGGATCACCGGGGCGTCGAGCTCTGTGCCGAGCTCATCGAGCTGGTCGAGGTAGGCGCCGATGACCAGCGTCGGCTCATCCGGGTGCCGCCCCAGGATCGACTTGACCACCGCGATCTTGGTATGCGCTGTGGCGCACAGCTTGTAGCGTTCCTCGGGTTCGGCAGTGGCGTAGAGCATGCGCTCGTTGTCGGTCATCGTCACACGGACCTCGATGCATTCGGCCGGCGCGATCCAGCCTTGAGCCTCGATGTCCTTCCAGGGTGCGTCGTAGCGCTTTGGCCCGATCAGGGAGAACACGTCGCCTTCGCGGCCGTCTTCGCGGATCAACGTCGCAGTCAGGCCTAAACGTCTGCGCGACTGCAGATCGGCGGTCATCCGGAATACGGGCGCGGGCAATAGATGCACCTCGTCGTAGATGATCAGACCCCAGTCGCGGCTGTCGAACAGCTCCAGATGCTTGTATTCGCCCTTTGTGCGGCGGGTGATCACCTGATAGGTGGCGATGGTGACTGGGCGGATCTCTTTCCGCTCGCCGGAGTACTCGCCGATCTCGTCCTCGGTTAGCGACGTCCGGGCAACCAGCTCACGCTTCCACTGCCGGCCGGCCACGGTGTTGGTGACCAATATCAGCGTGGTGGCGCCGGCCTTGGCCATGGCGGCGGCACCCACCAGCGTCTTGCCCGCCCCGCAGGGGAGCACCACCACACCGGATCCACCTGCCCAGAACGACTCCGCCGCCATTTCCTGGTAGTCCCGCAGATTCCACCCGTCTTGGGCCAGGCTGATCGGATGGGCCTCACCATCGACGTAGCCGGCGAGGTCCTCGGCCGGCCATCCGACCTTCAACAACATCTGCTTGATGTGACCCCGCTCGCTGGCATGCACTATGACGGTGTCGTCGTCGATCCGAGCCCCCAGCATCGGGGCGATCTTCTTGTTACGCATGACCTCGGCGAGCACCGCGCGGTCCAGGCTGACCAGAATCAGGCCGTGAACCGGACTCTTGACCAGCTGCAACCGGCCGTAGCGGGCCATCGTGTCGACGATGTCAACCAGAAGTGGCTGGGGTACCGCGTAGCGCGAGAAGGACACCAGGGCGTCGACGACCTGCTCGGCATCATGTCCAGCTGCGCGGGCGTTCCACAACGCCAACGGTGTGATGCGGTAGGTGTGGATGTGCTCGGGTGCGCGTTCCAGTTCCGCGAAGGGCGCGATCGCCGCACGGGCGTCCCCCGCGAGCTCATGGTCGACCTCGAGAAGGACGGTTTTGTCGGACTGAACGATCAGCGGGCCATCGGTCATGCGCTGTCTCGATAGAACGTCATTGGGCCCATTATCCGGATTCCGCGGAGGCCACTGAAGTGACACGGTGGATGGCGAACTCCCGGACCCTGCCGGCGGCCGAGTCGTAGGCGGTCAGCTGCCCGCCGCGGACATTGATCGGGGCGACCACGCGCTGCGTCGCCATACCGGCGGGGTCGACGTAGCCGATCAACACCGATTCCTGACGATGGGCCGCATGCTGCAACTCCGACATCGCCACCGCGGGGTCCAGTCGCATGCCCGACGGGCTAGCCGCTACCTTACGCAACACCGCCACGATCGCGCCGAGAGTCTGATCCGTCGGTGTCAGGTTGTGTCGGTATCCGCGACGAGGGCCTGGTGCCGTGACTCGGCAGCGACCGCCGCGCAGATCGACGATTGCTCCCGCCGGGTCTTCGGCTGCTGGGGCGAAGCCGGCACTTCGCAGCGCCGCGAGCACCTCGGCGATCGGAGCCTGCGACACCGCCACGGTGGGTGCTAGAGACCGCAACTCCACCGACTCGGTCGCCGGTGCGGCCATCGCCTGCGCGAGCAGGGCGGCGTCCTCGCAGCGGACGAAGGAGGAGGCCATGCCGACGCGTAGCTGCCCGTGGCGACGCGCGACATCGTCAATCATGTACGTCAATGATTGCGGCACAGGGGTTTTGGAATTCCGGGTGAACAGGGCGTGCAGTTCGGCTGCGGTCTTTCCGGTGTCCAGCGCACTCCGGATGGACGCTTCGGTAATGCGGTACACCATCGCGGCACCGGCGGACTCCACTGTCGCCACCGCCGCCAGCTCCTCGGCCAACCCGCGTTCCAGTGGGCCGGGTACGACGACGGTCAGGTCGGCCTGGAGGAGGAAATGGTCGATTGGTGCGGGGAGAACCTTGGACATAGCGGCCACGACCGCCTCTTCAGGCTCGTCTGCGAGCATGCGTCGTAGCGGCGAAGATAGGGCGCCGCGGCCGACCGCCCCGACGGCATGGGCCTCGGTGAGCAGGTCGGCAACGGGTTTGGGCTGTAGCCGGGAAGACCATCGCGGCCGCCGCCACACCATCGACCGCGACGCGCTCTCGGCGTCGACGCCGGAACCCGGTGGGAGGTCATTGAGCATCTCGAGAAGCAGTCGACGATCGACGGGCGCAGCGGTAGAGAATAGTGAATCAGAAAGCGCCGCATAGGGTTTACCATCAGGTCCGCGGCTACCGATGAGGCTGGGTCGGCCCGGGAGATCCAGCCACGCCGACACGACCAGATGCCACTTGACCGCCGTCGGAGATTCGATGAACCGGTCTGCAGCGACCGTCGGCGCCCAGCACGGCACCGCGGCGTCGGGTGGATGGGGTTCGGGCATTCCCAGCGCGATCAGTCCGGCCGCCGCTGCCACCTCGACGATCAACCCCAGCCTGCGCTCGTCGATGCCGGTAAGCCTGGTCAGCCGCTTGACTTCCCGCACCCCCAGGCCCCCACTTCGGAGCTCGGGAATGGGAGTCGCACTGAGTATTTCGATGATGATCTCGACTTCGCGCAGCAAATCGAGGGCTGCACCGGCGGCCACGGCGTTGATATCGCGGGCGGTTGTCGAGGACACCGTGGGGTCCGGCTCGGTCAGGGTGGCCGGGCTCAGTGCTTCGCCCCGCAGCACCTGGCCCACCAGTCTGGGCAGGATCACGGTGTCGGTATCGAGTCGGCGCAGCAGTCCGGCTTCCAGCAGGCGCTGCACCGGGCGGTCGGGCGGGGTTCCTGGCGCGGCGTCGCGTGTCCGGCCTACCGGCGAGCCTTCGAGGAGCTTGTCCAGCAGCTCACGGGGGGGAGCGTCGAGGGCCCCGATCGCGTCGGCGATCTCTTCGCCGGAGAGTTCGGCGCTCTCCGCGGTCGTCTGTCCCGGGTACCAGGGAAGGCCCGCGGCCACTTCGGCGAGGACTCTGAGACCCCCGCAGGAGTCATCCCAGATCAGTGCTCGGTCCCGGAGACCTTCGACGGCAACCTTGACGGCCGCTCCGTCGGCCTGGTCGCCAAGAAGATCTGCCAGCTCGGCGGCGGAAACCGCAGTGGTGTCGGCGTGCAGCGTGAGTAGAGCGTCGAGCACCGCCAGGTGGAGGAAGTCCAGATCGTCAGTGGCGGCCTTGACAGACTGACGCGCCGCCGCGCGGGCGGCGAGCGCTGCGATGGTGCTCGGCGGTGGCTGGGTGAGGTCGGGGCGCAATCGCAATAGTCGGACCAACCGCTCGTCGTCTGACTCGGCCAACCAGGCGCCCAGCGGTACGCCCGGACTATTCGCGCTCATCGTTGACCAGGGTAAAGCAGC
>JBMYXJ010000375.1:0-3734 GCA_049608285.1 Mycobacterium sp.
GAACAGGACTCCCGAGGGCTATCAGGCTTCTTCGGCGCACGGGGCCGAGCCGGGACCAGCCGATCTTGATGCGTTCCTTCGACTTCTTGGCGAGCGTGGCGTGG
Organism: Mycobacterium sp.; assembly: GCA_049608285.1. Lineage (GTDB taxonomy): Bacteria > Actinomycetota > Actinomycetes > Mycobacteriales > Mycobacteriaceae > Mycobacterium. Next base: position 105 of record JBMYXJ010000375.1, read on the forward strand.
ATGTACTGATCTACAACACCCAGACCGCGGGATCAGTGCCCGAACAGATCCGCGCGGCAGCCCAAAAGTCCGGCGTTCCGGTTGTCGAGGTCACTGAGACTGTGCCAACCGATGCGGAGTCGTTCGATACCTGGCAGGAAGCACAACTCGCCGCTCTCGCCGAGGCTCTCGGCATCCCCGTGTGAGGCCGAGGCTGGCTCGGCGCGCAGATGGTCCTAGGCAATAGGTCAGGCCCGCCTGCCTGATTCTGCGCGGCGGCGCTCGAGTAGGTATTCCAGTGCCGCCGCAACGTCTTCGGGGGTGTCGACACCGAATCCGGCCAGGGTGATGCCCGGGCCCACCTTGACACCGACATCGGGATCGTGCAGTCGCCGGAAAGCTTTCTCGTCGGTGACGTCGTCGCCGAAAAACACAGTCGCGGTCGCGGCATGCCGCTCGCGGAGGATATCGATCGCCTCGCCTTTGTCTGTCGAGATCACCGCGAACTCGAGTACGGCCTTGCCGGTCGTGGCATGCGCGCCCCATTCGGCCGACGCGTCCCATGCGGCGGCTAAGGCTGCTTCCCCGTTGGCGGGCGAGGCATTGCGCACGTGCAATGCAACGCTGGCCAGCTTCGTCTCGACAGCCACGCCCGGCTTGTCGGACGCGATGGAGACCAGCGTGTCGGTGATCGTCTGCAGAAGCTGGGTATCAATCTCCTGCGAGAAGCCCCAGTCGAATTCGGCGCCATGGCTGCCGACCATGTGCACCGAGGGCGGCATGGAGGACAGCACCCGTAGATCACGCAGCGCACGTCCGGAGATGAGTGCGGCGGCGGTGTCAGGCAGCTCGGCGAGTGCGACGAGAGCCCGCGCGGCATCCGGCAGGGGGCTGGCGTCGGACGGGTTGTTGACGATCGGCGATAGGGTCCCGTCGAAATCAGACGTGACCAGCAGCCGCGGAGTCGCCGCGACGCGGTCGAGAGCGGTCGACAGCTGGAGGGGCACCTCGTGCACCCGCTAGATCTTAGGCTGGTCGCTGTCTCCTATGAGCAGCCGTACGGCCAGATCCAGCCGCTTGCTGACGTCGGTCGCCGAGGCGCGCCGGGTCAGCCAGGCCAGCAGATTGGACAGCCACACATCGGATATTACTCGGGCGATGTGGTACTGATCCTCGGTGGGTTCGCCGTCGCTCATGGCTCGGGCGAACATCGAGTCCATCAACTTGCCGACGTGATCGACCTCACCTGCGGCTGACGCATCGGCGAACACGAACGCCCGCGTCATCGCCTCGGTGAGCAGCGGGTTGCGTTGCATCGCCCGGTTGAGCTTGCTGACCATGATGCTGAGTCGTTGATAGGCGCTGACACCGGCCGACAGCGCCGCCCGGTCGGTCTTGGCGTCGATGCGCTCGAACTCCCTGCCCAGCGCGGACACCAGAAGATGGACCTTCGAGGGGAAGTACCGGTACAGGGTTCCCACCGCTACATCGGCGCGCTCTGCCACGGCCCGCATCTGGACGGCTTCGTACCCGCCCTTGGATGCGATGGCCAGGGTGGCGTCGAGGATTCGCTTGCGACGTTCGCGCTGCGCCTCTGAACCCAGCTCGGACTCGGCCAGCACCGCCACGTTCATCACCTGACGTGGCCGCGATTCCGACCCGGCCGATTGACTAGTCTGTGCCGTTGATGGCGACGTTTCTGACGGCAACTCAGATGCCCCAGACATGCGGCCAGCGTCTGCGCAGCGATGCGGTCACGCTGAAAACGATACGCATACCGATCCCCAATTTCTCACCTCAGTGCCGGGTAGGCACCGGCGTGTTCTGCAACGATGGCGGTCGACTTGACGGTCGAACGCTGGCACTATTAGAACACGTTCTAGTGGGAAGCAACGTCTTCTCACCCAAACGCTAGGAGTGCCGGTGTCGGCTCAATCTCTGAAAACCTCTGCGACCATCACCGACGAGCAGTCCGCAGCGCGCCAGCTGGTTCGCGGCTGGGCTGCCGCATCCAAGTCGGTCGAAGCCGCGCGAGACGTGGAGCAAGGAGATCCAGCGGGGTGGCGTACGCCGTACCAGGGCCTGGCTCAACTTGGGATCTTCGGTGTTGCGGTCTCCGAGGACCATGGCGGGGCCGATGGCACCGTGGCGGACCTCTGCGCGATGGTGGAGGAGGCGGCTGCGGCCTTGGTGCCCGGTCCCGTGGCGACGACGGCCCTGGCCACCCTTGTGCTGGACAGTTCCCACGCCGAGCTGCTCGCCGCTCTTATATCGGGCGAACGCACGGCCGGCGTCACCCTGAGCGCCGACGTCTCCTTTTGCGGGGGCCTGGTCACGGGCAGCGCCGCATACGTCCTCGGCGCCGAGGCCACCGGGGTGCTGCTGCTGCCCGCCCGAGGCACCTGGCTGCTGGTCGACGCCGGTGCCGACGGTGTCAACGTGGAACCGTTGGAAGCTACCGACTTCTCCCGCCCGTTGGCGCGGGTGCAGTTCGACGGTGCGGCCGCCGAAGAGCTGTCAGTGCCCGCGGAGCGTGTCGTCGATCTAGCGGCGACTGTGATGGCTGCCGAGGCGGCCGGAGTCGCACGCTGGCTACTCGAGACCGCGACCGAGTACGCGAAGGTGCGTGAGCAGTTCGGAAAGCCCATCGGCAGTTTCCAGGCGATCAAGCATATGTGCGCCGAGATGCTGCTGCGCTCGGAACAGGTTTCGGTGGCTGCAGCAGACGCCTCCCGCGCTGCGAGCCAGCCCGATCAGGTGGATGGCGCCGAGCAACTTTCGCTCGCAGCCTCACTGGCAGGGGCGGTGGGTATCGAGGCCGCGAGAACGAATGCCAAGGACTGTATTCAGGTACTCGGTGGAATCGGGATCACCTGGGAGCATGACGCACACCTGTATTTGCGCCGCGCCATCGGCATCGCGCAGTTCCTCGGTGGACAGTCGCGCTGGCTTCGTCGGGTAGCGGCGTTGACCCAGCAAGGAGTGCGCCGGGAGCTCCAGATCGACTTGACGTCGGTAGCTGGCCTTCGGCCCGAAATCGCTTCTGCGGTAGCTGAAGTCGCAGCAGGTCCCGATGCGCAACAGCAAGTGCTGCTTGCCGAGACGGGATTGTTGGCACCGCACTGGCCGCGGCCATACGGGCGCGCGGCAGGCCCGGCCGAGCAGTTGGTGATCGATCAGGAGCTAGAGGCCGCCGGGATCGTACGTCCCGATCTGGTGATCGGCTGGTGGGCAGTTCCCACAATCCTCGAGCACGGTAGCCAACAACAAGTGGAGCAGTTCGTCCCTGCGACCTTGCGCGGGGAGTTGGAGTGGTGTCAGCTGTTCAGTGAGCCTGGCGCAGGATCGGATCTGGCCGCGCTGCGGACCAAAGCCGAACGCGTCGAAGGTGGTTGGAAGCTAACCGGCCAGAAAGTGTGGACTTCTGCTGCGCAAAAGGCACATTGGGGCGTGTGCCTAGCCAGGACGGACGCCGAAGCGCCCAAACACAAAGGCATTACCTATTTCCTTGTCGACATGAAAACACCCGGCATCGTGATCCGGCCGCTGCGTGAGATCAGCGGCCACGCGGGCGGAGATGAGCGCCTTAGCAATCTCAAACTCTTCACAAAGAGAATGATATTCTTTCCTGTAATCAGGATCCTTCGACCA
>JBMYXJ010000376.1:0-3482 GCA_049608285.1 Mycobacterium sp.
GTCGTAGTGGTGCATGCCATTGCGACCGATCGGGTGAATTGTTGGATGGTGCTGGCGAAGGTAGTCCCGAATTCGGGCGACATTTCGATCACGTGCCGGGTCATGTACCGGGTAGGCGAACTGCGAGCGGACGATCATGATTCGCTCGATCTTGGAGGCGCCCAACCCGAGCGTACGAAGGTCTTCCTCAACCAGGGTTGTCAAACGCTCATCGCTGGCGTTCCATAGTTCACCTTCGGGGCCGATGAAGTACTCGAAACCCAGAAAGGTGCCGTCCCAATCCTTCGGGGCGAGGTCGGCCGACCAGCGGCGATAGTTCTGAATGCGCCCTACGGAGAAGTTCGTGCCCGGTGTGTACACCCAATTGTAGGGAACGTCATGGTGCTCTCGAAGCGCGACAGCGACCGTGATCAGCGAACGGTGCTTGAGGGCCGCGGCAAAGGCCCGAACATGCTTGGGCGCCGCGGGCTCCAGCGCGTTCACAAGCAACCGCAGGGGCATGCTGGAAAACAGTGCATCCCCGGAGGCAGTCCGGCCGTTCTGCAGCTCGACAGTGCAGGTGCCGCCATCGGTCCGAATCTTGGCCACCGGCGAGTTCATCGAAGGAACGACATTCATCTGCGCCAGTACATCCGCAGCCGCTTCCCACAGCTGGCCGGGTCCGTGCCGGGGGTATTGAAAGACATCCTGGTCCACAGCCTGAGGCTCGCGGCGCCCACGCCAGATGATCGGCCTAATTCGCTGGTTGGCCCAGTCGCTTGCCAGCTGGGCAGGGTCGGCAACCCACGTCTTTCGGACATAACCGTCGAAGAACAGGTCATACCAGTAGCGGCCGAACTGCTGGGTGCCCCATTCCCGGAAACTTGCCGACTTCTGCGGCGGCGTCGCCCGGCGAATGCGGGACCACATCAGGCTGCCAAGTCCGTGTATTCCGCGGCCCCATCCCATCTGAGTCAACAGATCCCGGCCGACCAGCGGGTAGCGCATGAAGTGGTTGTCGACCAGCATGGCCGAGCTCCTGGGAACCGAGATCCACTGGTCGGGCGGCAACAGGGACTTCCACAGGTCGGAAACCGCTTCACTTCTGGTGAAGAACCGATGACCACCAGGATCGACGCGCCAGTCGCCCTCGCTTGGTGTGCGCGCCAGGCCCCCGACGTTCCCCGTCGATTCGAATATCCGCGGCGTCACCCCGCTCTTGGCAAGTGCGAGAGCGGCGGTAAGGCCAGCGGGTCCTGCGCCGACGATCAACGGGGTCCTGTTGGATTCCATGACAGTGCTACCGCCCCTGCAGTTGCGGAACGCGTCGGTAGTCGGCGATGAGCTCGTCAATCAGACAGGTCGTCACCTCGTTGAGCGGTGTGGTCAGAAAGACCAGCCTGGCGTACTGGCTCTGCATGGGCAGGAATCCACTCAGCAGCGGCTCGGGGGTCGTTCGGATGACCATGTCCACCTTGCCGATGTCGAAGGCAGCGTTGATGTCGCAGCCTTCTCGGCTGGCTCGCTGATGCACAGCACGCAATTCATGACCCGCGTCGTACGCCGCGAGAAGGTTTATCCGGAAGTCATCGCCAGTCATCGACGCTTCCAGGTCGCGTGCGGCGGCAACGTATGGCTCCGGGAGCAAGCCCTTCTCGCCGTGCAGCCGCACGCTGCAGACGGCCGGATCGAAATGAGCCGGAATAAGCGTGGTGAGAAAATGGAGCGACGCGGTATACACCGCCTCCAGCTCACTATCACTTCGCGACAGGTTCGCGCGACTCAGGTTGTACACCGAGACGGTGTGCACATTCTGCCGTTGAAGCGCAACGAGAATTTCGGCTACCTTTTGCGCGCCGCACAGGTACGCGTCGGTCAAAGTGGTGCCGTGAGCGCTCGCCCAGCGCCGCAACCCATCGGGAATTAATCCCACATGACCTGGTTCATGCGGCATCGACGAACCCCCTGGTCACGGACGTTATATAGCAAAAGTAGACCAGCGGTCCTCATTGCATCGCCGATTGACGAAACAGTGCGGCACTCAGCGGCGCTGAGCTTGTCCGGAACCGAAAATCCGTTCCGCCGCGATTTTCGGCAAGATCGCTGAGGAACTGGACGTGGCCGGTGCTCCGCAGTCGCGGTTTTAGTGTCATAAACACAAAGCGTGCCGATAGCGGTTGTCGTCCCGGTCTATCAGCGGTATGCCGAGATAGGCGAACAAGGCGCCGTCAGCACCGCCGGGCGGTTCTTGAATATCGGGTCGACTCGTGCGTCGTCCACCGCCAGAGGGGCGGATCGGCTCGCACGACCTGCGCCGTCGACGATTGGATAGGATACCAGCGAGAACGAAATATGTTGGGGTACAACCCAATTGAAATGGAGCTGCGATCCCTGACCTGGGCCGATTCACCACAGAAGTAAACAGTAGTTTGAGCCAAGTCGAGCCAGCGGGCCTTCGTCAGTGTCCCACGGGCGCGCCCAACGTTCAACGTCGTGGCGACCAATTCCGCGACCTAGCGCGCTGTCAGCACCTCGTCGGCCGCGTGCGGCACTCGCCATCCAGCTGAATCGGGGCGCCTTAACATCAGCAACTACAGCGTCGGAGAATTCCTTCGCGCAGCCACGCAGCTGACGACTCGCGAACTGCTGCGATTCCGCCATACTGACGAATACTGCGTGCCTAACTCGCATGGAACTTGCCGTATCCCGGGAGGCGGAAGTCATTGACAGATCCGTCAGTACGCGCCGGAAGGCCGCAACATTTCTTTGACAGTCTTCAGCGCGATCAACAGATCGGCCACCATCGACCAGTTCTCCACGTAGAACATGTCAAGGCGTACCGAATCCTCCCATGACAGATCCGAGCGCCCGCTGACCTGCCACAACCCGGTGATACCGGGGCGCACCAGCAGCCGCCGCCTGGCATGGTCGTCGTAGGACCTGACCTCTTTGGCCAGCGGAGGCCGAGGCCCGACGACACTCATGTCGCGTTTGAGGACGTTGATGAACTGCGGTAACTCGTCGATGCTGTACTTGCGCAGGACCTTGCCGACGGGCGTCACCCTCGGGTCCTGGCGGAGCTTGAACAAGACCCCGCCCTCGCTGTTGTTGAGCGCGGCAAGTTCATCGACCATCTTGTGGGCGCCGTCGACCATGGTGCGGAACTTGATCATTTCGAACGCGCGGCCGTCCAAACCGACCCTCTCCTGTCGATAGAAGACCGGTCCCTTGCTGGTCAGCTTCACCGCGAGAGCGACAGCGAGCAGGATAGGTAGCCCGAAGAGCAGCGCCGCACCCGAAAAGGCCACGTCGAAACACCGCTTCTGGAACTTCTTGGCACCGTGGTACTGGGGCTTCTCCACGTGAATCAGCGGCAGTCCGCACACTGGTCGCATCTGCAACCGAGGGCCGGCGATATCGACCACACCAGGGGCGACAAGCAGGTCTACGTCGAGTTTCTCTAGCTCCCAGGAGAGGTCTCGGATCCCACGTCCATCAAGCCG
>JBMYXJ010000376.1:3492-3731 GCA_049608285.1 Mycobacterium sp.
CAGTTGCCGTAACTGCAACAGCGTGGCTGTTGGTGGCGGCCAAGGCTTCGATGACATTGGACTCATCTCCTAAGATGGGGATCGCTTCGAGGCCTGGGATCACAAGCTTCTTCTGTTTGATAGGGCCCGAAACACAGGCGCCGATCACCTGGTACTCGGACTTCGGCTCGCGTGCAAAGGACGTGGTGAGGTCTCTCACCGCCGAGGCGCTGCCGACGACCATTACACGGGTAACGCAC
>JBMYXJ010000377.1:0-3729 GCA_049608285.1 Mycobacterium sp.
GCGGGCGCGAGGAGCGCACGCGAACCGGCTCCTCTCCCTCTGTCGTCGACCCAATCGGGTGCCTGAGAGATTCGGCCATAACAGCTGATGCCACCAGCTGGCAGAGCCTTTCCCCATGGGCGGGTGAACGGTCCGTGGGCCAGCCCGGGGGGCTAGTTCATGGACGAGCGCACCGCTTTCCAGAGGCATCGGGGCCTCACGCGGTCCTGGGGCCTGAGAGGTTGACGGAGAGGGTTTGCTCCTTCGGCGCCCGTGGCTGGCGGCCACGGAACTCTCCCGCACAAGGGCGATGCTCCCACTAGTCTACCTACAGGTACGTGCTACGGAGCGAGGCACGCTACCGCAGGATTCATTCGGATCAGCCGATCTTGCGGTCGCGGTGCTTTCGCCGCGATGCCAGTTCATCCTCCGGCGCGGTGATCGACTCGCCACCGTCAGCCCGCTCGCCGGGGAATTCAGCGATCGCGCCGGTGAGCTCCCGCATCGCGCCCGATACGGCGATGCCGAACACGCCTTGCCCACCTTGAAGCAGGTCGACTACTTCCTCGGCCGAGGTGCACTCGTACACCGTGGTGCCATCGGAGAACAGCGTGATGTTGGCCAGATCCTGGACGCCGCGTTGCCGCAGGTGATCCACTGCGACGCGGATATTGTGCAGCGAGATGCCGGTGTCAAGCAGGCGCTTTACGATCTTGAGGACCAGGATGTCTTTGAACGAATACAGCCGCTGGCTGCCCGAACCCGCAGCACCCCGGATCGATGGCACCACCAACGAGGTACGGGCCCAGTAGTCAAGTTGGCGATAGGTGATTCCGGCGACCTGGCATGCGCTGGGCCCCCGGTATCCGACGAGGTCGTCGGGCACCGAATCGTCGGGGAACAGGCCGCCCTGGACGGGCTCGGTGGCCACCCGGGGAGCACTGCTTGCCTGCGGGGCGCCCGTGGTCAGGTCCAGTTCCTCCTGGCCTGGCGTGTCTCCCACTTGTCGAATCCTCTCGCCTTCAAGAGCCCTGAAACCCGCGTCCCGCCCTACTCGGCTGACGTTCACCCGGGCCCGAAACTGTGTTGAGCATACGCTTGAGGGCTCGCCTTGACTGCCCGTCGTGAACAAGTATGGCCTTCAATTTCGGAGTCGGGAGAAAAGTGCGGCGCGTGTCGAGTCCGACGAGACGCATCCGTGACCAAGCCCCCACCGGCGGGGTGCGTAACCTTGAGGTTCCGCGATGCGGCGGGCGCGTAGGGCTTGCCTGGCGGCTGTGGGGTGGCCTTTAAGTCAGGTGGCCTTGAAATCGTCGGGTGACACGCTGTCGAGGAATTCCTTGAACTTCTCGACCTCGTCCTCGCGCACCGCGCCGGTGGCCTCTTCGTCGTTCTCGTCGGGGATGAGCAGGCCCGCCTCGGCGAGAACCGCCTCGTCAACATGGATCGCGACACCCATACGCAAGGCGATAGCCACCGCGTCCGAGGGGCGGGCCGACACTGTGATGTCGCGATCAAAGACGAGATCTGCGTAGAAAGTGCCCTCCTGCAGGTCGACGATACGTACCTCTTTGAGCGAATGGCCAAGGGCAGCAATGAGATCTTTGATCAGATCGTGGGTCAGCGGACGAGTTGGCTCGACACCCTGTTGCTCTAGCGCAATCGCGGCGGCCTCCGACTGGCCGATCCATATCGGCAGGTAGCGGTCACCGTCGGACTCGCGGAGTAACAGGACGGGTTGGTTCTGGGGCTGCTCAACTCGAATGCCGATCACACGGACCTCACCCATCTGTGCCTGCCCTCCGCACCGGTGTAGTACTCAACTCGATCCGGGGCCGAACAACGGCCCGGGTGCCACCTAATTCATCTAGAACCCATCAAAACCCCGTCAATTGGAGTCTAGTCCTCAGCGATCTAGAACGTCGCGTACGGCCGACTTGATCAACGACGTGTGCAAGGTGATCGCCAGCGCGGCTACCTCGCGGGCCAGATCGTCGGCACGATCACGGGCTCCGGCTTTGCCGGCCTTGACCACCGGACCGGCGATCTGGGCGATGAGATCGGATTGCCGGTCTGCGGCGGACCGGAAAGCCCGCAGATGACGTGGTTCGACGCCATAGTCGGCGAGGGCGCGCGCGCACTGGGCGATGACGACAGAATGTTCGTCGAACAATACGGCCTGAGCGCTCTTGAAGACCGGGGTGATGACACCGGCCTTGACCAGCGAGGCGAGTAGCTCATCGTCGACGCCGGATTGTTCGAGCAGGTCTTCACGACTCAGCCGCACCTGCGTCGGAGCGACCGAGGGCCGGCTTGGGACGCCGGTTTGTTCTGGGTGTGCCGTGCCGTCGGTGACGGTGACCAGGCGCGGTGTCCGGTAAGCCGTTCCGGTCTGTGGCAGCTCCCCGTCGGGGTAGGCGTCGAGTTGTGCCTTGATGACTTTGAGGGGAAGGTACTTGTCGCGCTGAGCGGTGAGTATGAACCGTAGGCGGGCGCAGTCGTAGGCAGTGAACCGTCGATATCCGGACGCTGTGCGCTCGGGGGTGACCAGGCCCTCCGCCTCCAAGAATCGGATCTTGGAAATGGTCACGTCGGGGAAGTCGCGGCGAAGCAGATCGAGGACGACCCCGATAGACATCCCGTTCAGCCCAGGTACGTCGGGTTGTGTCATCTGGCCGTCCGCGCTAGCGCTCGTGGTGTCGGCTATTCGGCGGCGTCACCTAACCGGCGGCGCCGTCGTCCTTGGGGCCGGTGAGGAACACGAGGCGGAACTTGCCGATCTGCACTTCGTCACCATTGGCGAGCAGTGCGGAATCGACCGGTTCTCGATTGACATACGTACCGTTGAGGCTGCCCACATCAACGACCTGAAACTCGTCATTCTCGAGCCTAAACTCGGCGTGCCGCCGGCTCACGGTGACATCGTCGAGGAAAATATCGCTGTCAGGATGTCGACCGGCCGAGGTGGTGGGCTGGTCGAGCAGGAAGCGCGACCCCGCGTTGGGCCCGCGTTTCACGATCAGCAATGCGGATCCGGCCGGCAGTCCTTCGACGCCGGCGACCGCCTTCTCGCTACCTGTCGCCGGCGGTGCGTCCAGTTCGGTGAGGAAATCTGCCCGGAACACCGATGTCGTTTCCACGGTAACCTCGTCAGAGTCAGCCCCTGAATTGAAGTCCTTGTCCGTCACTCGCTGCTCCTCACTGGCTGCTGTGGCAGTATCTGGCCGGAACCCCAGCTGTCACGTCGATAATGTCGACCGTACCGCGCAGTAGACTCCATTGTGGCCACCACTGCCGGATCCGCGCGTTGCAATCCGGTCGCAAGACCCTAACAACACTTCAGTCAGCCACGTGCTTGCGGTAGCCCTCGGAGTCCATTAGTTCAGCCAGGGCGGCCTCGAGGGCGCCTTTTTCGACCTGAAGTTCGACCAACCAGCCCGCACCGTAGGCGTCGGAGTTGACCAACTGCGGGTCCCCGTCCAGATCGCCGTTCACTGCAACGACTTTCGCGGAGAGGGGCGCGTACAGGTCGGAAACGGATTTCGTGGACTCCACCTCGCCGAACGAATCCCCGGCTGCAACATTGACTCCAACCTCGGGCAGTTGGACAAACACGACGTCTCCGAGTGCGGACTGTGCGAAGTCGGTGATACCGACGCGCACTGTGTCGTCGCCGGTCCGTTGCACCCACTCATGTTCGGCGGTGTAGGCCAACTCTGCGGGAATATCGCTCACGGCGTTCCTCTATCT
>JBMYXJ010000378.1:0-3718 GCA_049608285.1 Mycobacterium sp.
TCGCGCAACACGCCGATTCAGGGCGTGATCGTGGTCTCGTCGTCGATGATCTGCGTGGCTTCCATGAGCGGTACAGCTTGATCCTCCGTCCCGTCAGCGTTGAGCTGCAGGACGTAGAGGCCGTCCCCACTGGGGATCGTGACTGTCTTCTGCGCAATCATTCGGTCCACGCCATCCCGGGTGTAGGTGCCGCCGATCTGTGTTGCCTCGAACCCACCGAGCTTGCCGGGCTTGCCGGTCGATGGCCCGTCGAAACTCGGAAGGTTGTGGATCTCACCCGCTGCAAGTTGGAGAATTTCTGCCGGGTCGACGTCGCCTGTCAGCTTGGAGAGAATCGCTATGACCGATGGCGGATCTTGGGCCATCGCCGGGTCGCCGGTGTAAACGATCGCGCCATACGCCCAGTCGGGGGTCTTATCCCCGGCGTCCGCCCAGCCTTCTGGAATGGGCATGTCGATGGATGGGGCACCGGGATCGCCCCGCTTCACCCCGACTTCGGTGATGTTGTTCTCTTTGATGTAGTCGACGATGGTTCTAGCCGGCCCCTCCGCCTCAGCCGAAGCGATGGGATCTTCGGTACTGGTGGTCTCCGTCGCCGAGGTTGTCGTTGACTCCTCGGTCTTGGTGTCCGAGCCGCACCCGGACAGGCCGATTCCGAGTGCGACGGCTGAGATAGCGATAACGCCTGCCCGGATGGGGATGCTCATGTCTTCTCCTGTCTGTGTCGGCCCCTGGCATTGACGCGGTCTGCGTGCGACCTAAAGCCCGATCGCACGGCAGTTTAGCTGCCCGCGCCCGAGATCTCACTGAAAGGCCCGCGAAATTAACCTATTGGTTGCAGTCGAAAACTCCATCGGGCGGTTCAGAACTGCGGGAGTCCCGGTTGGGAGCCTGCAGAGCCGAGCCTGCCCCCGCCGGTGCGTCGTGACCCACATGTCACTCCTTACATAACGGCGTCAACGTGGTACTAACAGGCCGTGAGGCTGTTCGGCGTCTGCGTTCTGGCACTGGCGTGTGCCGCATGCGGGCAGTCTTCTGGACCTACAGCGACGTCGTCATCGACGGAAACGGTCTGGACACAAATCAGCCCCGCGCGAATCGATTGGGCCCGCGGCCACCTTCCGCCAGGGTACGAGGTAGCCGAATACACCGGATCGGCTGCGCCCCTCAGGTTGTGGAGCTTTGGGGGTGCGACAGTCTCCCAGCCGCCGCAGTGCCGGGCTCTAGCGGAGCCGGCCGTCGATGCCGCCACCACAAGGGGCTGGTCAGCATCTGGGCCCGGCGGGATCATCTACGCGCTGGCAGCCGCGTCGGGGTCTCCGGAGCGGCCCGAGTCGGCTTTGCTTGCAGAATGCGCACGGTGGACGTTGACCTCTGGCCACACCTCCGGGACGGTTACCGCGGAGCCCGCCCCCGATATCGAAGCTGCCGAGACCGTTGCAATGAGTACCGCCGTCACGACCGTGGTTGAGGGCGGGACGGAAACACGTTCGCGCGCAGACACGTTCGTCGCCTACCTGGGGGGCTATGTGTGCTTCGTTTTGCTCGTCACCGACCCAGGGTCGCCTGCCCCCCTGCAACGGAGTTTCGCTGCCGAACTTCTCGTTGAGGTCGTGTCGGCGCTTCGTGGTTGAGCCCGTGCGCGCGGGTGCAGCAGCAACGATGTCCAACGCGAAGATGCCGCTGCCCAGCGTCGCGGTTTCGGCGGCCGTCGGGGACTTGGCGGGATGTCGTTCGGGTCAGACGGTGGTCTACCCCCGGCGGGCTCTACAACTGCGTAGCGAAGTTTGGAAACTTCATCGTGATCGTCACCGCCGACGCTTTGGTGCTACAGGAGGCGCCAGTCGTTCACCTCGATACGATGCGCGCCCGCGAGTTCGCCGTCCAGACTGTGACCCTGGTCAGGGGATGATTCAGCGTACGCCGTAGGGCCGAAACTGGATGCTGATGCGCGGCCCGGTGGGCCGCGTGGTCTTCGGGATGGAGTGTTCCCAGGTTCGCTGGCATGATCCGCCCATCACCAGTAGGTCGCCATGGCTGTGCTGCAGCCGAACCGAGGGGCCGCCTCCGCGTGGCCGCAGCGCGAAAACTCTTGTTGCACCCAGGCTTACGACGGCGATCATGGTGTCCTCCGTGCTGCTTCGGCCGATCCTGTCGCCATGCCAGGCGACGCTGTCGTTGCCGTCACGGTAGAGGCACAGCCCCGCCGTCACGAACGGTTCGCCCAGTTCGCCGGCATATGCGTCGTTGAGCCGTCTCCTAAGTTGCGAGAGGCGTGGGTGCGGCGGTGCCGCATTCTGATTCGCCAAATTGTGGAAGCTAACCAGGCGGGGAACATCGAGGACACGGTCATACATCTGGCGACGTTCAGCCCGCCACGGGACCGAATTGCGTAGTTCGCCGAACAGTGAATCCTCTCTCGATCCGCTCTGTTGTAGCCATCCGCAACGAACCTCAAGCCACGCGCCATTTCCAAGGTCACGGCGATCGGTGTGGTTGAACAGCGAGCTTTGCAGCACCGGCTTCATAGAAAACGATAGTATCGCACAGATGTTCGAATCGCTGCCTTGGGCCACGAGGCGGCAGCAGTCGGTGCCCAACGGTGCCCAGTGCAGAAGGTGCCCAGTGCAGAAGGTGCCCAACGGCGCATGGCGCATGACGCCGATGGTGCACAGTGCAGAAGCAGTCGCCCGTGCGGTGCGATCGGTCGCCAGGCGTGCTGAGGTTGCGGTGGGGTTTACGGTGCTAGATGTGACGGACTCTGTGTTGGGTTGCAGTTCGGAGGTCGGCACGTTGCGGGCCGTCGTCCTGCACCGTCCGGGGCCTGAACTGCAGCGGCTGACACCCCGCAACAACGACACGCTGTTGTTCGACGGCCTGCCTTGGGTTGCGAAGGCGCAGGAGGAGCACGATGCGTTCGCGGCGCTGCTGCGCTCGCGGGGCGTCGAGGTGCTGCTGCTGGCGGATCTCTTGACTGAAGCGCTCGCCAACAGTGGGGCGGCGCGCATGCACGGGATCGCGGCGGCGGTGGATTCTCGACGTCTGGGTTCGCCTCTGGCCCAAGAACTGTCAACATACCTGCGCGTTCTCGATGCAGCCGCGCTCGCGCATGTGCTCATGGCCGGAATGACGTTCGACGAGTTGCCGTTCAGGGAGAATGAACTCTCGCTGGTGCGTCGGATGCACCACGGCGGCGACTTCGTCGTCGATCCGCTGCCGAATTTGCTCTTCGTGAGGGACTCGTCGTTCTGGATCGGTCCGAGGGTGGCCATCACCTCCCTGGCGTTGCCCGCCAGAGCACGTGAGACGTCGCTGACCGATGTGATCTATGCCCATCATCCGCGGTTCCTCGGGGTCCGCCGCGCATACGAGTCGCGCTCGGCGCCAGTAGAGGGCGGCGACGTGCTGTTACTGGGGTCGGGTGTCGTTGCAGTCGGAGTGGGGGAGCGGACCACACCGGCGGGTGCGGAGGCTTTGGCGCGCAGCCTTTTCGACGACGATCTCGCGCACACGGTGCTGGCGGTGCCGATCGCGCAAGGAAGGGCTCAGATGCACCTGGATACCGTGTGCACGATGGTGGACACCGATGCGGTCGTGATGTACCCGAACATCGTGGACTCGCTGACGGCTTTCACGATCCGGAGCGCGTCCGAGGGTGTGAAGATCGACGCAGCTGTCCCGTTCGTGGACGCCGCGGCCGACGCGATGGGTATCGGCA
>JBMYXJ010000379.1:0-3712 GCA_049608285.1 Mycobacterium sp.
ACGCGCTCTACGTCGCCGACCGCACCCCGACTGGCGATCGGTTACAGCGCATCAGCGAGGACTCGACGGTGTCGACGGTATGGACGTGGCCCGACCGTCCGGGTGTCGCGGGCTGCGCGGCACTGGACGGCACAGTCTTGGTGAACCTCATCAACCCCATGCAGACCGTCGCCGTGCACATGGACACCGATACCGGCGCGGTGACCGGAGACCCGGAGGTGGTTCGCGAGGACCGGCGCGGTCACGCCTGGGCGCTGGAGGTGGCCCCCGATGGAAACATCTGGGGTGCCACCGTCAACAAGACCTTCGGGGACGCTGAGAAACTGGATGACGTGGTGTTCCCGCTGTTCCCACAGGGTGGCGGTTTCCCGCGCGCAAACGACGACAAGACGTGATCACGAACCTCGCAGGCGCAGCATCAGCCGGGTGCCACCAAGTGGACTGACCTCAAGCGCGGCTATGCCGCCGTGGATCTCTGCCTGCTGAGCGACCAGGGCCAGGCCCAGGCCGGAACCCGATCTCGACGCGGTGGTGCCGCGGTGGAAGCGCTCGAATACCGCGACACGTTCGGCCTCAGGCACTCCGCATCCGTTGTCGTCGACTGCGATCTCGACTCCCTCTGACGAACTGACAACGCTGAGCCGCACCTGCGTCGCCCCGCCATGTTTGACGGCGTTGGCTATCGCGTTGTCGATGACGAGCCGCAGCCCCGCGGGCATCCCGAGCATCAGAACACTCGTCGATGACGCAAGCGACACATCCAGTCCGGGGTAGTTGTGCGTCGCGTCGTGGGCCGCGCGATCGAGTAGTTCAGCGACGTCAACGGGGACGAAGTCATCCACCGTGGTCAACTCCCCTTGCGCAAGCCGCTCCAACGCAGCCAGCGTCTCTTCGATCCGGGTTTGCGTGCGCATCACATCGCTTATCACCTCTTTGCGCTGCTCGACGCCCAGGTCGAGGGTCGACAGCACCTCGAGGTTGGTGCGCATGGCCGTCAGGGGCGTGCGCAGCTCATGGGATGCCACGGCAGCGAAGTCGCGCGCCGATTCGAGCGCCTCCCGGGTGCGCTGTTGCTCGTCACCGACTCGCGCGAGCATGCCCTCCACCGCTTCGGAGATCTCGACCGCCTCCCACACCCCGCGCACCTGCAGTTCATCGGGATTGGACTGCGCGTTGATGGCACGCGCCTGTTGAGCGAGCAGCCGGAAAGGGTTGACCATGATCAGCCCGATCAACCAACCGATGAGCAGGGTCCCCACGATCACCCCGGCACAAATCCAGAACACCCGCCAGTGCAGTGAATCGATGCGAGCCTTCGTTTCGGCCAGCGGCGCTCCGAGCGCGATGGACGCGACACCGGTGGTGATGGTGCGGACGCGGTACTCGACGTCGTCGATCGAGGTGTCGGCGTACCCGGCGGGGAGCTCGGGCAACACAACGTCAGCTGGGATCGAGACCGTCGTGTTGCCGAACCGGGCGGTTCGCACCAGGCCGCCCTCGGTGGGCTCGGGGCCGATTCCGTCCTGCGCGCTGCGCAGCAGAGTGTTGACATCACCAAGGCTCGACAGCGAGTCGAGTCGCTGATCGAGCCGGTCGTACTGGTCAGTGGTGACGCCCACCCACACCCACACGCCGAGTATCAGCACCAGGACGATCACACCCACCTGAGCAAGGGTGACGATCGACCGCAACGACAGCAGCCGAAGCGGATGCTGCAAGATTCGGAACACCAGGTCCTGCAGTTGCGTCATCGGTTCTGCGCCCGCTCGTCTTGGAAAATGCTGCTCATCTTTCAGCTACAGGCAGCCATGACGAGCGCACGCACGCGCGCGGCATCGGCCTGCCCCTTGGTCGCCTTCATCACGGCACCGACGATCGCGCCGGCAGCCTGGACCTTGCCGCCGCGTATCTTCTCAGCAATGTCGGGGTTGGCCGCCAGCGCGTCGTCGACGGCGGCCTGAATCAACGAATCGTCGCGCACCACGACCAGCCCGCGATCGGTCATCACCTGCTCGGGTTCGCCTTCGCCGGCGAGCACACCCTCGACGACCTGGCGGGCAAGCTTGTTGGACAACTTGCCGTCGTCAACGAGCTTGACCACCGCAGCGACCTGGGCCGGGGTGATCGCCAAATCGGGTACCGCAACTCCGGTCTCATTGGCTTTTTGTGCCAGGAAGTTTCCCCACCAGGCCTTCGCCTTGTCGCTCGACGCACCATGGTCGACTGTCGCGGCGATCAGTTCGATCGCACCGATATTGACGAGGTCGCGCATGACCTCGTCGGATATGCCCCATTCCTGCTGAATTCGCTTGCGGGACAACCACGGAAGTTCAGGGATAGTCTGTCGGAGCTCCTCGACGTACTCAACGGCGGGGGCTACCGGTTCCAGATCCGGCTCGGGGAAGTACCGGTAGTCCTGCGCAGTCTCCTTGCTGCGTCCGGCTGAGGTGTAACCGTCCTCGTGGAAATGCCGAGTCTCCTGCAGAATGGAACCGCCAGAGATCAGCACCGCGGCCTGCCGACGCATCTCATAACGCACCGCCACCTCCACGCTCTTCAGGGAGTTGACGTTCTTGGTCTCTGTGCGGGTGCCGAACTCCGCTTGTCCGGTCGGCTTGAGCGAGACGTTCGAATCGCATCTCATCGAGCCCTGATCCATCCGTACATCGGATACACCTAAGCCACGCAACAGATCTCGCAGTGCCGTCACGTAGGCACGCGCGATCTCCGGCGCCCGATCAGCGGTACCCTCGATGGGCTTGGTGACGATCTCGATGAGCGGCACCCCCGCCCGGTTGTAATCGATCAACGAGGTCGTTGCCCCCGCGATACGCCCGGTCTCGCTGCCCAGGTGGGTCAGCTTTCCGGTGTCCTCCTCCATGTGCGCCCGCTCGATCTCGACCCGCCACGTCGTGCCGTCGTCCAGTGGTACCTCGAGGTAGCCGTTGATCGCGATGGGTTCATCGTACTGCGAAATCTGGTAGTTCTTGGGCATGTCCGGATAGAAGTAGTTCTTCCTGGCGAACCGGCACCACGGCACGATGTCGCAGTTCAGCGCCAGGCCGATTCTGATGGCCGATTCAACGGCGACCTGGTTCAGAACCGGCAGCGAACCGGGCAAACCCAGACAGACCGCGCACACCAAGGTATTGGGTTCGGCACCGAACCTGTTGGCGCACCCGCAGAACATCTTGGTCTGGGTCGAGAGTTCGACGTGGACCTCCAGCCCCAGCACCGGGTCGTACTTCGCGAGGACTTCGTCGTAGTCGAGCAGGTCAGCATTTGTCGCAACACTCATGATTTGAATCCTATTAGCTTTACCAGTTGATGCGACCCAGCGGCGTTACGCGGCCCGCCGAGGGCGGAGACGGCGACGTGCGACGTGGCCTCATTGCCGAAAGTCATATCGGTGCAGTCGATGTCGTCGCCGATTGTCTTGGTCACCGGCTACAGCGCGGCCGGCAGCGGACCGCGTGCGGCCTCGTAGGCCGCACCCACCCGATACAGCCGGTCATCGGCCAGCGCCGGCGCCATGATCTGCAACCCAACCGGAAGGTTGTCGTCCTCCGAAAGGCCCGCCGGTATCGAGATTCCGCAGTGGCCAGCCAAGTTCAGCGGCAAGGTGCACAGGTCGAACAGATACATCGACAAGGGATCGTCGACCTTCTCGCCCAGCCGAAACGCCGTCGTCGGGGTCGTCGGCGATACCAGC
>JBMYXJ010000380.1:0-3666 GCA_049608285.1 Mycobacterium sp.
GACAGCACCAGCGGCGCAGGCGGTAACGGCGGCGACGGCGGCAACGGCGGCAACGGCGGTGCGGGCGGGCCCGGCAGCGTCGGCGCTGACGGTGCCGACGGCGGCGACGGCGGGTCCGGCGCCGGGGGTGCGGGCGGGCCCGGCGGAGCGGGCGGAGCCGCTTCCGGTGCCACGGGCGGCACTGGCGGCACTGGCGGCACCGGCGGCCCCGCCTAATGCGCCTGACGCCACGCCGATAAGGCAGTGCTGGCGTCCGTGCCCAGACCGGTATCTGGCGGATGAGTTGTTGGTTGAGGATGGCTGAGTAGTCAGGCCCCGGCGAAGGCCGCCAGGCCATTATTGAGGGCCTTGTGCTCTACAAACTGGCCTCAACAGCCGGGATCATCGGACTCACTGGACGTCTATTGGTGTTGGAGGAATCAGTGATTGAGAAGTTGAGCAATTTTCCCGACAACGTTGCGGCCTTTGCCTGTCATGGACATGTCACGAAGTCGGATTATGAAACGGTGCTGATACCGGACATTGAAGACAAGCTGCAGCGACACAACAAGATTGGGATCTACTACGAAATCGGGCCGGATTTGGATGGCATAGCCCCAGGGGCGATGTGGGAGGACACGAAGGTCGGATTCAGTCACCTTCGTAGCTGGGCACGCTTTGCAGTGGTGACGGACGTGGACTGGATCGCGCACGCGGTGAAGTTCTTCGGATTCCTGATACCAGGCGACCTACGTCTGTTCCCCGTTGCTGAGGCGGCCGAGGCCCGCGAATGGATCGCGGAAACTCAATAGCCGTTGGACAACTCGGCGATATGGATCTTGAGGCACGGTTACGGTGCCGGGTCGAACCCTCAAGATGTTGACCGTGATGGGAGAGTTTACCGGCGAAGCGGGCCCGCGCGACTGGACCGCGTGCCACGCTGCACGCGCTTAGTGGCCTAGCGCAGAATGTAGTGATGGCCAGTCGTCAGTTAGTCGTTCCCGTCTCCGATGGCGGGGTGCCGGTTCATGTCGCCGGCGCCCAAGATGCGTCGCGCGCCGGACTGGTCGTCGTGCCTTCGATATTCGGGCCCGCCGCTGATCTTCTCGATCACATGGCCTCGTTGTCCGATGTGGCGTTCACTGCGGTGATGGACCCGTTTTGGCGCCAGGGTGGCGGCTGCATTCCTTATGGCGACGTCGATGCCGCCCTGGCCCGGCTGGAGGAGTTGGACAGAGTCAAGTGCCAAGAGGACGTCGATGCGGTGATCCGATGGGTCTGCCAGCAATCCAACGGTCGCGTCATCGGTCTCGGAATCTGTTTCGGCGGCCCCTGGGTTCTCGTTGGAGCGGCACGCGGACTGCTGTCGGGAGTGGTGACTTGGCATGGCAGCCGCATGGAATCAGTACTCGACATCCTCGACGGGCTCAGCGCTCCGTTACGACTGCACTTCGGCGATGAGGATCCAATAACGCCACCAGCGGCCATCGAGGCCATCACCCGGCGTTTCGCTGATCACCCCGACTGCCAGATAGTGATTCACCCGGGCGCCCAACACGGCTTCAGTCACGAAGGTGCGGCATGGGATGCAGCCGCCACCAATGCCGGGCTGACCGATCTTCGCGATCTCATCACCGCATCTTCAAGCTGAGCGCCACCGGTTACCGACGGCGATCGCACTCAACGTGAGGTGAGCTCGTTGTAGTTGCGCCTCTTTGCGTCACGTATGGGATTTTGCGCCCCAGCCGACCTGCCCGAAACGGCATCGCCAGGACAGAGAGACCAGCACAGACATAGTGAAAGCGCCATAATGTTTCTCGCAACACCGATGGGCTCGGCAAGCCCGAGGCGGGACATCAAACCCGCAGCGGGACATACTGAGCCGGTGTCTGATCGCAACGTGCTGGGCGGCCCGCTGGAACCGTGCGGCACCGATCCGCTCACCGGCTTCCACCGCGACGGCTGCTGCTCAACCGGACCCGAGGACCTCGGCCGGCACACCATCTGCGCCGTAGTGACTCCTGAATTCCTGCAGCACCAGCGTTCGATCGGCAACGACTTGTCGGCGCCGATGCCCCAGTACCGGTTCCCCGGCCTTGTGCCAGGCGACCGCTGGTGCGTCGCCGCGCTGAATTGGCTGCGGGCCTACCGCGAAGGCTGCGCCGCCCCCGTAGTACTTGCCTCGACTCACGAGCGCACCCTCGAGGTGGTGCCCTTGGAGGCGCTCCGGGACCATGCCGTCGACGTACCTGACGATCTGGGCGACTTGTAAATCGGGCGGGCCGGGGCAAGAATCTGCGCGTCGAGCCCGACGTGGGGCGCACGGCACCGACGAACCCGGGCGGCACCCAAGCCGTTTAGCGACTAGACCGCTAAAGCCGCATAGCGACCAGACCACCACACGGGTCGTCCTCAGACTAGAGTGGCCGCTATGCCTACTGTGCTGGTGACTGGCGCCGGACGCGGCATCGGTTCGGCGATCGCTGCCCACCTTGCCTCTCGGGGCTGGGAAGTCATCGCCGGCGTGCGCAATGAGCAGGATGTGCCGCGGCTTACCGCGGCAGGTCTCACTCCTGTGATACTCGACGTTACCAACGCTGATCACATTGCTGCCCTTAATGATTCGTTGCCTGATCGGCTCGACGCGGTGGTCAACAACGCCGGTGTCGTGGTGGGGGGTCCGATGGAAGTGGTGGCGCCACAAGAACTCCGGCGGCAATTGGAGATCAACGTTGTCGGTCAGATCGCGGTGACGCAGGCTGTCCTTCCCCGGTTGAGGGAGTCCAGCGGTCGGGTGGTATTCATTTCCAGCGTCAATGGCAAGGTGTCGTTCCCTATGTTCGGTCCATACTGTGGGTCGAAGTTCGCGCTGGAGGCAGTCGCGGATGCGCTGCGGATGGAACTCCTACCGTGGAACATCGCCGTTGTGATCGTAGAACCCGCAC
Source organism: Mycobacterium sp. (assembly GCA_049608285.1). Lineage (GTDB taxonomy): Bacteria > Actinomycetota > Actinomycetes > Mycobacteriales > Mycobacteriaceae > Mycobacterium. The sequence goes on from JBMYXJ010000380.1 coordinate 2,925, forward strand.
AGACCGATACCGACATGTGGCGCAGTGCGGATACAGTCGCCGACGAAACCGCGGCCGCGATGCCACTGCAGGCACAGGAGCTATACCAACGACACCTAGCGGGATTGAAAAAATCGATTCCGAAGTCGCAGAAGTTGGCTGTGCCGGCTAAGACGGTGGCAGCAGTGGTTGAGACCGCACTTACTGCGCGTCGACCGCGACAACGCTACATCGTCGGCATTCTGCCGAAGGCCCAGCTTGCCCTGATCAACCGATTACCGAGCAGGGCACGCGACCGGCTACTACGAGCACTAGGGAACCAACCAGGCCGGCCGTGATGCCAGGCCATTGGCCCGCACCACAGCGCTCACGCCGCACCCACCCCAACCGAATTCGCCCAACAATCGACCACGACCCACAACGCCGAGCCGCATAACGACTGGACCACCAAGCGGGCGATCTTCAGGGCTCCTGTGTCATTGTGAAGAGGTGAAGACGCACCTGAACTGCCCCTGCGGAGAAGCCCTCACCGGCAAGGACGAGGACGAACTGGTCGAAAAGACCCAGGCCCACCTCACCGAAGCACATCCAGGTCTCAGCTACGACCGCGACGCCATCCTCTTTATGGCCTACTGATCCGCCGCGAACCGGGATTCCCGTTTGCGAATCCCCGACGATTCACAACCGGGAATCCCAGTTCGACGCAGCGGTGTAGCAATAACGCCGCAGTACCTCAGGGGACGACGGTGGAGCCGATCGTCGG
>JBMYXJ010000381.1:0-3662 GCA_049608285.1 Mycobacterium sp.
AAGCGCCTGGCCTTCTTCCAACCTTTTCGCTGTATGTGTAGGGCCAGGCGCGTCCCTCGCAGCCCCCGGATTTTGGCCGACCAGTCCCACAAGCTCCCACTCGTGACGGGCTTGCCCTCCACGCTGAGCGAGGCGAAAGCGTCGGCCAGCGCTGAGGCGGTGGCGGCGGTGTTCTTAGCGGGCATGGTGAGCACTCCCCCTTCGGAACCAATAAGTACGGTGCGCGTTCCGGATACGTCTCTAGCGTAGCTATTCGGGGGTGCGTAGGCGCAATGGATGACCTGGTGGTGGCCTTTGATGGCCCGGGAGCACCCCATGTAGGAACGCTTTAGTGACGTTACGCGCGTACCCAACCCGTATCTAATGTACCTATAGGGGTCCGTCGTTCGTTCGGCCGCTACATCTTTCGGGTGGGCGGACCCGGCGCCGCCGTAGCTTGTGGGTTGGTCCGCTCAGGCTGGTGTGGGTAGTTCCTGCTCAGGCGGTTTCGGCGGGCGCAGCGTTCGCCTGCACGGTGTTGAGGATGTCGACGATGTTGTCCACGTCGACTTCGGGGAACATCGACTCCGGACCGGTGGCCACCAGATCGGTAAACGGCGACTCGTAGAGCCGCGCCGGTTCCATCACCCCGTTGTTGGTGAGTTCGTCGACGATGAGGTTGACGAAGTGAATCTGGTTGGCGGAGAACCGGCTCCCGTCCAGGTACCCGGCGAACGCCTCCACGGCGGCCTGGCGGTCCAGGCCCACCAGCGAGCGGATGAACAGCCCCAGCCCCCGGGAGTCCTGCCTGGCCTTAGCGATCGCGTGCTCGTCCCCGGCCCCGCTATCGATCAGCATCCGCTCCAGCGCGGTCAGGTCCTCCGGGGTGAGCGCCTTGTTGCGGCGCAGCCGTTGCAGGGCGACGTGATCCTCGTGCTGGCGCAGATAGGCGGCGGCCCGGGCGCGGAAGCGGTCCATGTCGACACCCGACCCGAAGCCCGCCACCTCGACGATGTCCCAGTCGGTCAGCGCGTCCTGGATGTCGACGTACATCGGCTCCTTGCGGGTCTTGTCCAGGAACACGACCAGGCCCCGCAGCCGGCGGCGGGCGACCTCCAGCATCGGCAGGGTCACATCGACCCACCAGGAGTCGCTGGCGACCTCCTCCAGCAGCTCCGCCTGGGCCATCACCGACGGGATCGTGTTCTTACCGACCAATTCTGCCGCGATGTCCTGGACGGTCTGGCGGATCCGCTCCATCACCGCGGGCTCCCCCTGGAGCTGGGCGAGCTGGCGGCGCAGGATCAGCAGGTCGAACCGCTTGGCGTCCTCGTCGCTGTCGACATGCCCGGACGGCAGCCCGGCGAGGTTCTTCCCGATCTCCTCGGCGGTCTCGGCGCTGACCGCCGCCCACGTCGGCCACTGGGCGTATTTCTCGACGAGCCGGCGGTGCGGGCGGACCAGGAAGTTCTCCAGGGTCATCCCCGCCACCGTGGCGTGCAACTGCCGTGCGCTGTCCCACCGCAGACCGGCCTCGGTCTGCTCCCCCGCACCTTCGGGCGCCTCGGCGCCCTCACCGACGCGGTCGGCATCCAGGGCCGCCACCAGACCCAGCCGGGTCTCGAAGAGCCTCTGGTTCAACGACTTCTGGTTCGCCCCCTCGGCAGCGGGCAGGTCCTGGCTGAAGTACTCCAGGTTGCCGCAGAAGTCGAAGGCGTAGAAGTCCTCCTTGTCCCGGCCCGGGCCGAACAGGTCCGGGCGCAGCCGGGTACCGCGGCCCAGCATCTGCCAGAACTTCGTCTTGGACCGCACCGGCTTGAAGAACACCAGATTGGCCACCTCGGGCACGTCGATGCCGGTGTCGAGCATGTCCACCGAGATCGCGATGTGCGGCGCCTTGTCCGGGGTCGAGAATTCGTCGATGAGGGTCTGGGCGTGGCTGGTGCCGTGGGTGATCACCCGGGCGAAATGCCCCGCGTACTGCGGGTAGGCGATGTCGAAACGCTGGGAAATGAACTCCGCGTGGCGCTGGTTCTTGGCGAAGATGATCGTCTTGGCCAGCCGGTCGCCGTCGCAGACTTTGTGCCCCTTGTCCATCACCTCGGCGAGCACCTGATCGACGGTGTTCTCGTTGAACAGGAACCGGTTGATCTCGTCTGAGGACACCTCATCGGGTGGGCCGTCCTCACCCCACTCCAGGGCATCCCAGTCGTCCTTCTCCTGCTCGGACAGGTCGGCGTACCGGATCCCCTGGCGCAGGAACTTCGTGCCCACCGACACCCCGACCGCGGGCACCAGGAACCCCTCGGAGACCGCATCCTCCAGCCCGTAGGCGTAGGTCGGCATCCCGTCCTCAAGGTGGAACAACCGGTAGGTGTTGTGATCCACCTCGTCCTTCGGGGTAGCGGTCAACCCCACCAGCAGCGAGTCGAACCAGGTGAAGATGCTGCGGTACTTCTGATACACCGACCGGTGCGCCTCGTCGATCACCACCAGATCGAAATAGCCCGGACCGAACACCCTTGCGCCCGAATCCATGTCGTTGATCAGGTTCATGATCGTCGGGTACGTCGACACGTACACCCGCCCGTCGGCGGCCTTCTCGGTCAGCAGGTTCACCGTCGTCGCATCCGGAAGGTGCGCCTTGAAGGCGTTGGCAGCCTGGGTCACCAGGGCGGTGCGGTCTGCCAGGAACAACACCCGCTTGACCCACCCGGCTTCCATCAACTGCTTCACCAGCGCCACCACCGTGCGGGTCTTGCCCGCCCCGGTCGCCATCACCAGCAACGCCTGACGCTCCTTGGCGGTCAGCGCCTCCCCGATCGAGCGGATCGCGTGCTGCTGGTAATGCCGCCCGGCGATCCCGGCGTCGATGTCCGCCTCTCCCAGGGGTTTCCGGGTCCGGCGGCGCTGGATCATCAACTCCAACTCGTTGCGCGTGTAAAACCCCTGCACCTCCCGCGGCGGATACCCGGCGGCGTCGTCCCACAACCAGTGCCCGTAGCCGTTGGTGTAGAAAATCACCGGCCGCCGCCCGAACATCACCTCCAAACGGTCGGCGTAAGCTTGGCCTGCTGCTGACCCACCTGCGGGCTCTTGCTAGTGCGCTTGGCCTCCACCACCGCCAACGGCAACCCGTCGGCACCCCACAGCACGTAGTCGACGTAGCCCTTGCCACCAGACGGCGGCATCCCGGTCACCTCGAACTCCCGATCCCGGGTCTCGTCCAGCGGCCAGCCGGCCTCGCCCAGCATCCAGTCGATGAAGGTGTCGCGGGTCTGGGCTTCGTCGTAATCGCGATCATCGACAACAGGATTGGCCGCCTGGCCGGCCGCGATCTGCGCCACCAGCTCCGCGATCCGGACATCCTTGGCCGCGGACTCCTCATCCTTGGCCGCCAAAGCCTTCGCATGGGCGGCGTCCTGCTCGGCGAACTTGCGGGCGAGGGCGGCGACCTCATCCCGCGACAACGGCGCGGACTTCTTCGCCAACGCCGGGTCGAACACCGCCTTTGTCGGCGCCGCCTTCGGATACGGCGAATGGTGCAACACCGCCCACACCATGATGTGGTGCAACTCCCGCAGCGCGTCCACCGCGACCCGCGGAGCGACCGGCTTCTGATCATGCACCGCGGCATTACCCAACCGCCGCAACAGATTCATCTTCGCCGCGATGCTCAGCCC
>JBMYXJ010000382.1:0-3659 GCA_049608285.1 Mycobacterium sp.
TCTCACGCAGCCGGCTGCGCTCTGATGCCTTGGCACTTGGACGATCTGACCGGTTTGCCGTGGACGGCTCGAGTCACGGTGCCACGACCGGCGGGGGGTTATTCTGCGCGGGGCTGAATTCAGGGGAGGTTTGGTGTCCGACCCCACGTCTAGCCTGTTCCCATGGGTGCCAGTCGGCGTCGAGCGCGGCCACGGGCCGCTGCGGTGGGCAGCGTCGTTGTCTGCGGGGTCCCCGCCGCGGTGCTCACCTGGCACTCGCCAGCTTCTTGGTGGGTAATGATCATCGCAGCGGTAGCCGGCCTGGGTTTCGGCAGCTGGCTGATGCTCCGTCTGGTCCGGGAGCATAGCCCCGAAATTCGGAGACGTCGCCGAGAGCTTAAACGGCATGCAGAACAACAGAATCAGTGGGTATTGCAGGGCGACAGCAGAGGCATTTACGGACCCGACGGAGCGAAACTGATGAGCTCGGTGTCCGGGCTCTCGGTACCGAGCACCTCCGGTGCTGCGGTCGAGGCAGATGATGATGTCAAAGCCGCCGCAGTCACGGTTTACCCTGACCAGATAGACCAGCTGCTGGTGGACAAGCCGCCTGGCTGGCGCTCGGCGGCATTCGCCTCGGTGCTCGTGCAGCGGCGAGCGGTATGGGGGTCGGCGTTGCTCGACGCCGAGGTCGGTTATATCGCCCAAACCGGTGACGACATCGACGACGCCGATGAGCTATACGTAACCTTGGCAGTTCTGGTCGCCAAGATGTCTGAAACCCTCGGGGACCTCCAAACACTGGCCGACTCGGCTGTGTTTAGAGTGGCGCTGCGGGGTTCAGACGACGAGGGCAAGCCTGAAGATGTCGTCCACATTGCGAATCGGCTGATGGACTATCACGACCAGTTTGTTGCCTATTCCGAAGCATGTCGCAGCTGCCAAGTCCCGCTGTCACACGGGGGCCTGCAACGGGACTGCGCGCTACTGCTGGCGATCCCGCTGCGCGGGTTCCGAGAGTTCATCGACGAACTAGTCAGACGCATCGGAGAATTCCCAGACATCGTGCGCTGGGCGGTAGGCGACATCACGCTCGAACCGACGACGCTGGAGATGCCCGACGACCCCAAACTTCGCAAACGAGTATTCAAGCAACTAGACGATTTACGACGCTGAGTCGACTCCCGAACGGAGCAACACCGATGAGTCCCGAACTCAATATCGCGACGTGGAACACCCAGTGGGCCACGCTTAAAACCGACCGCGGTCATCGGGTCAGGTCCAAGCTTAGGTATTCTGATTTCGATGCCATAGTAATTACCGAAGGTGCGCGCGACTTGCTTCCCAGCGGAGGTCATATGGTGGACGCTGGTGCAGATTGGGGTTATGGCCTCAAGCTGGACCGGCGCAAAGTGATTGTGTGGTCGCGGTTTCCGCTCTCACTCGAGAGTCTTGCGTCGACGGGTGCGGCCCTCGGGCGGTTAGCCGTCGCGACGGTCGCTACCCCGGGCGGCGCGGTACGGGTCATCGGAGTGTGCATTCCCTGGCGGGACGCACACGTGAGCACGGGACGCTCGGATGCAAGTTCGTGGTCTGAACATCTGCAATACCTCGACCAACTCGATGAGCTGTTGGAGACCTTGGATGACAGGGTCCCCACCGTCATCGCTGGGGACTTCAACCAGCGGATCCCCCGCGTGCGGCAACCCGACCGAGTGGCGCACAGGCTAACAAAGACGTTCGCGGACTGGACAATACATACCACCGGGAACCTCAGCCATGGCCCCCACATCGACCACATCGCCTCCAATGCGCACCTCGCCTGCCGATCCACGAGCGATTGGCTCCGCGCCGACGGGCAGGGCGTACTCAGCGACCACGCCGGCGTCAGCTGCCGACTGGTAATCGCAGACCGCACCGCCCCAGTTGCAGCGGCCGAACACTCACCCGCCCCAGAGACGCGCGTCTCGCGGCTGCCCGCGATCACCAACAGATCGCCCTCAATGAATATGACAGACGACACTCCCGACTCCCTCATATCGGCATTGAGGAAATCCCGCATCCCGTCCGAAAACCACGCGTTCATCCGACGGATCACCGAAACGGTAGGCATCTCCCAATACCGTGCGGTTGAGGCCGCCGAACCCTACGTCGCCGCCGTGCGGCGGGACGGACTCCGCGAGCTACGCATATATTCGGGCTACACTACTGGCTTCACCACCGCGGACGAAGCCACCCGCGTCGGAGTCGGCGCAGAGGTGATTCGGCCGAGCTCCAAGCTCAAGGGAGTGTGGCTGGTTTCGCACCCGAAACACGGCGACCTCGGACGGAGAGACGGCCGAACCCGCAACAGACCCCGCGAAGCGGCCATTTGTCCCACCTGCTTTCAGGAGTTGCCGCGCACCCGTACTTGTGACAACTGCGATTAGCCGTGTCCGGCGACAACGGACACTCTGGATGCTTGTCAGCCGAGGCTGCCTGGTTCGGCTTAAACCGCCTGCCCATCACGTCGCTTCGCTGCCAGCACCGAAGTTCGCAACTCAGTTGGCACTTGCCGGTTTCCGAGCAATCTGCCGACACGCTTGATCAACTCGTCTTCAGGCAACGACTCTCCAGCCGACGCATGGCGGCGGTACCGCACCACCTCCGCCGGAGGAACTAGCAGCACGGCGACCCCGACGTCTGGAGAGACACAGGGGCCGCGATCCTCGTGGGCGTAGGTCCGCTACAGCTCGAACCATTCGAATTGTCAGAGGGCAGCTTTAAACTACTTGCTGGGTTCAAGCCTCGGTTTCATGTGGAATCTGGGAAGGGGGGAAGGATGCCGGTTCAGCGTGGGGCGCGTGGCTTCGGGGACAACGACACGAAGTATCTGGAGTGGCTTGCGGACCATTCCGATGGCTACGTGATCAACATTTTGCGCACGCTCAAACCGGCCGGTGCGAAGGCCCACCGTTCCACATGCTGGACGGTCAGCGGCCAGCCACGACACGGGGGGACATGGACTGAAGGTAACTACGTGAAGGTGTGTGCCGATCACCTGGCAGACCTCGACGCGTGGGCGCGTGACAAGGTGGGGCAATCCATCCCCCCATGCGGAACCTGCCGCCCGGAAAGCACCGCCGTACCCACCCGTTCAGGTAAGCGGGCCACGACAGTGCCCCGAGCGGCAGTATCTCAGGGCCGCTCTGATTTTCGCGCACCAGGGCTGGACATCGCCGCGATCCACGCCTGGGCCGACGACTACATCCGATTCGAGCACCTGGCGCCATGGCAACAGCACCTGCGCAACGAGATCCGCAACGCCTGCGGGCAACTCGAACCTTCGCCGGACCAGGTGATGCACGCTACGTTCTTCGGCGACAAGCATGCCAGAGCCGATGTGGAGAACCTGGTGCTCTACAACATCGATACCTTTAAGGCCGCCGGCCGAAACGGAATTCGCTTCGAACACGGCGCAGTGATGCCATCCGCCCCCGGCCGGGCCGAGTATCGGTACTGCTACTCCTACTCGTTGGCTCCCCGAGCGGAATCCTTCAGCCATTGGCGCCGAGGTGACATGCTGGCATCATTCGACTGGACCAACCTCGGCGCATTCACCGGCGACAAAAAGTTGGCTCAAGTATGGCTGGCATTGTCCCGCAGCGAGATAGAGGTATCCAAGCGCGCTGAGCCCGACA
>JBMYXJ010000383.1:0-3404 GCA_049608285.1 Mycobacterium sp.
GAAGCCCTCTCAAACCCGTTGGGCGATCACTTGTCGTGGTGGGCGAAGGGCAACCTGCCGATGGACGCCGGCTGCACCGCCACCGTGGGTCCGGCTTGCACCGACCCGGACCAAATCGTGAACAAGATGTTCAAGGCGCCGCTCTGGGACCTCCTTTCCGGCTACCAGTTTCCCGAGCTGAATAATCCGGTCAGCGATGCCGAAGCTTCCGTCGGGGAGCCCATCCCGGGCGAGGAAGGTGAGGCCGTGCCGTGGTCGGGGGAGCCGGTCCAGCTGAACCCGATGGATCCGATCAACAGCGTCCTCAACTACCTGCTTGCGCCACCAGAGCAGAACAAGCCGGAGGCAATCACCCTTACCGACATCGTCGAGTCGGTCATGCGATTCGGCGCCGCTCTCGAGCTGGCGTTCAACCCCTTCGTTCCGGGCAGCTACCTGTTGAAGGGGTGGCCCTACACTGTGCTGACCCCGCTGTTCGAGCCGTTCGTGCCCGTCCTGTGCCCGCAATGCGACCCGGACAATCCCGGGGACCCGACGCCGTTCGAGGACGACGCTGCCCCTGAAACGGCAGACGTAGCTCCAGAGACCAGCAGCCGGTCTGCGGCAGCGACCGTGGCCTCGCAGGTTGCGTCGGTCACCGAGGTTGCTGACGAGGACAGTTCCGCGGAAGTTACTCCGTCCGAGGAATCCACCGCCGAGGCGTCGTCGGGAGAGGAAACGCCTGCTGAGGAGACCACAGTCGACGAGGAAGTCGACGTGGACAGCGACGAGAACACCGACGTCGACACCGACGTGGACACCGACGTGGACACCGACGTGGACTCGGAACTGGTCGCAGACGCGGAGGAATCCGAGGCCCTCGCCGAGGAAACTCTGGACGATCAAGACGCTGAGGGCGACGACCTCACCGACGCGGACCTCGAAGACATCATGGCGGAGGAGGCGGCTGACGAGGACTCGGCGGTCGAATCCATCGACGACTCGGCCTCAACCGGCGAGAACGCAACGGTCAGCGACATGGACGACGACAGCGCCTCGGACGCATCGGCATCCCAGGACGCTGGCAGCGATTCTGATGCCGACAGTGCCGGGAACAGCGCGGACAGCGGCGCCGGCGGCGCTGACGCGGGCAGCGGCGGCGATGACTAGGAATCGCCGTAGCATCGCACTGTGAAAATGGAAGCCTTTGATGCCGTCATCGTCGGCGCTGGGTTCGGCGGAATGGGTTCAGCCATTCAACTCAACCGCCTGGGTTATCAGAAGATCGCGATCCTCGATCGCGAGGACGACCTCGGCGGCACGTGGCATGTCAACCGCTATCCCGGTTTGACCGTTGACGTCCCCTCAACCACCTACTCCTACCGGTTCGAGCCCAATCCGTACTGGTCCCGGCTCTACGCACCGGGAAACGAGCTCAAGACCTACGCCGAGCACGTCGCCGACAAGTACGACCTACGGCGTTTCATGCGGTTCAATACCACCGTCGAAGGCGCACGCTGGGACGAGGACGCTCAGCTCTGGCTGATCTCACTCGCTGGCGGCGAGACGCTTCGCTCGCAGTTCCTGATCCTCGCCACGGGCTATCTGTGCCAACCCAAGACCCCGGACATCCCAGGTATCGACAGTTTCGGCGGCCGCATCCTGCACGCTCAGCACTGGGACGACAGCTATACGCTGCAAGGCAAGCGGGCGGCCATCATCGGTACCGGCTCTACCGGTGTACAGCTCATTCCCAAGCTTGCCGAGGACGTCTCCGAGCTGACGGTATACCAGCGCACCCCCATCTGGGTGATGCCCAAGTTGGATTTCGGCTTCGCCGCGGCCGCGCAGCGGCTTTTTGCCAAAGTGCCTGCCACACAACGTCTTCTGCGGACATCGAGCGACCTGTTCATGGACATCATGGTGACGATCGCGATGTGGCGGTTCCGCCAATTCAGGCCGGTGAACAGCGCGGCGGCGCGCATCGGTGCGATGCACCGTTTCCTCGCAATCCGGGACAAGGCACTGCGCCGCAAGCTCACCCCGGACTACGACTTCGGCTGCAAGCGGCCGACATTGTCCAACGTCTACTACCGCACCTTCACCAAACGGCACGTACAGCTGGAAACGGCTGGCATAGACCGGATCGAACCCGACGGAATCGTGGCGAAGGACGGCACCAAACAGGTTATCGACACCCTGGTTCTGGCTACCGGATTCGATGTGTGGGAGTCCAACCTGCCCGCCATCGAGGTGATCGGCCGTGAAGGTCGAAACCTCGGTAAGTGGTGGCGGGAGAACAAGTTCCAGGCCTATGAGGGCCTTACGGTCCCGATGTTTCCGAATATGCTGACCCAAGCCAGCCCGTATGCATGGGTCGGTATGTCATGGTTCGACACCGTCGAGTGCCAGATGCGCCACATGAACCGCCTGCTCGGCGAACTGCAGCGCACGGGAGCGCAGACCTTCGAGGTCACCGAGTCGGCCAATGCCCGGTTCCTCGATCGGATGCTGACACTGCTGGAGGACTCAGTATTCCGACTGGGCGACTGTGCGAACTCGCGTTCGTACTGGTTCAACAGTTCCGGAGAATCTCCGCTGTTCCGGCCGACGTCCATACGTCAGGCCGTCAAGGAGCAGGACAGCTTTCCACTCGCGGACTACACGCTAGCCTGAGCTGACACTTCGGTAGTGATGGTCCGATTCTCAGAGATTTCACCGAGCACCAGCCTGAAGGGGTGACAACATGGCAACGGCGACAACCGAGCCGGTGCGGCTACCACCTGGCCCCCGGATACCGAAGCTCATTCAGGGTGCCGCTGTCTTGACTGCGCGCTACGGCGCGATCGCCGCATTGGGGCGGCGCTATGGGTCCACCTTCACCCTCAACCTCCCGGTCTTCGGCGAAACCGTTGTGATCAGCGATCCTGTCCTGGTGAAGGAGCTGTTCAGCACCAGCCGAGAGCTGATCGGCCGGCCCGAGAACAACCTCGGCGGCGACGTGCTCGGCCCCGGCTCGATCTTCAATCTTGACGGCGACGCATTGCTCGCACGCCGCAAACTGCTCATGCCGCCGTTCAGTGGCAAGAGCATGCGTAGCTACGCGGGCATCACCGAAGAAGAAGTGTTGAGCGAGATGCAGACCTGGCCGGAAGGCGTCGAGTTCAAGACGCTCGAACCAATGATGCGTATCACGCTCAACACCATTCTGCGCGCGGTATTCGGCGCTGAGGGAAAGGAGCTCGACGAGCTGCGCGTGCTGATACCCGCGGCGGTCGGGTTCGGCTCCAAGATCGCGCTCTTACCCTCAGTGGTACGACGAGATTTCGGACCGTGGAGCCCAGGCGGGAAGTTCGCCGAATACCGCCGTCGGATGGACAAGCTGATCAACTCACTGATGGCCGACGCCCGTTCGGATCCGTGCT
>JBMYXJ010000383.1:3414-3652 GCA_049608285.1 Mycobacterium sp.
CCGAACGCAGCGACGTGCTGTCGCTGCTGCTGCGGGCACGCTACGACAACGGCGACCCCCTCCCGGATGGGCACATCGTCGATGAGCTGCTGACGATGCTGGTGGCCGGACACGAGACGACCTCGACCCAGCTGGCCTGGACCATCGAACGAATCCGCAGGCACCCCGAGCTCCTGACTCGACTGACCGAAGAGGTCGACGCGGGAGGTTCGGAGCTGATGCTCGCCACGATTTCAGA
>JBMYXJ010000384.1:0-3646 GCA_049608285.1 Mycobacterium sp.
CACTCCAATTCGAGTCTCCCCTCACGCTGGCGATTCGGCCCAAAGGCCTTCGTGTGCTCGTGCCGGCCGGGACCCAGCCCGGATACGTGCCGACTGACGAGGCCGTTGCGGCCAAGCTGCTCGACCTCGCAGAGACCTCGGGCTTCGGCGACCAGTGATGAGTGGGAATTATCCGACCCAGCCGCAGACCGTCGCCGGCCTGCTGGCGGGGCTGCGTCCGGGCAACGACGGAAGTCCCAATACTGCGGGCCGGGCAGTGCTGCGAGAGCTCGATGAACTCGACAAGGGCATCTACGCCGCCGTCGCTGAATCCCACACGCCAGTGCTTGACGAGCCGATCCGCCGGCTGTCCAATTCCGCCAACTTCTCCAAGCTATGGATGGCTGCGGCCGCCGGCCTCGCCGGTGTGGGAGGGGCACGGGGCCGTCGAGCGGCCGTCACGGGGCTCGCTGCCATCGGAGTCACCTCGGCGGTTGTGAACCAAGGGTTCAAGCGGCTCTACCCCAGAGTCCGCCCCGATCGTGACGGCAGGGAGGTGCCGGAGGCGCGCCATGTCAGGATGCCCGACTCCACTTCGTTTCCCTCCGGTCACAGCGCGTCCGCCTTCGCCTTTGCCACAGCCGTAAGCAGTCAGCGCCCAGTGGTGGGTGTGCCACTGTACTTTCTGGCTGCCGCCGTGGCCTACTCGCGCGTACACACCGGCGTGCACTACCCAGGTGATGTGGTCATCGGATCTCTGGTCGGTGCCGGTATAGGGGGGATCGTGGCCAGCGTGGCGAGACAACTGGCCTGATCGATTGTTCAAACTGCCCGGGCGCGCCTGGCCACGACGTGCAATTCACCAGCGACACCGGCACAACTCTGCGCTTCGGCCCACAAGTCGCCGCCCTGATCAGCGGCAGCACGGGATGCCGACTACCGACGAATTAACGGGACCCGGGCGCCCCGGCAGTGAGCCGCGCTGGCTATGACCGCAGGGACTCGGTGTCGATGACGAACCGGTACCGCACGTCGCTGGCGAGCACTCGCTCATACGCTTCGTTGATGTAGTCCGGATCGATCACCTCGATCTCGGGCGTCACGTCGTGCTCAGCGCAGAAGTCCAACATCTCCTGAGTTTCGGCGATGCCGCCGATCAGTGAACCAGCGATGCTGCGTCGACCGAAGATCAAGGCTGCCGCGGGGACCTCCATCGGATGCTCGGGCAGCCCCAGCTCAACGAGAGTGCCGTCGACCCGCAGCAATTCGAGGTAGTCGGAAAGGTCGAGATTGGCCGACACCGTGTTGAGGATCAGATCGAAGCGACCGGCCAGGTCGCGGTACGTGGCCTCGTCGCTGGTCGCCCGGTACTCGCTGGCACCCAGGCGAAGGCCGTCCTCCATCTTCTTCAACGACTGGCTGAGCACCGTGACTTCGGCTCCCATCGCCACTGCGAGCTTGACCGCAAGGTGTCCGAGTCCGCCCAGGCCGATGACGGCCACCCGACTGCCAGGCCCGGCCTTCCAATTCCGCAGTGGCGAGTACGTCGTGATGCCCGCGCACAGCAGCGGAGCAGCCTTGTCGAGCGGGATGGCGTCGGGAATGTTGAGCACGTATTTTTCGTCGACGACGATCGCGCCGCTGTACCCACCTTGGGTGGGTTGGCCGTCGCGACCCACGCTGTTGTAGGTGGCAATCATGCCCGGGTTGTCGCAGTACTGCTCTTGCCCGGCCCGGCACTGCGCGCAGTCTCGGCACGAGTCTACGAAGCAGCCGACCCCGACGCGGTCGCCCACCTTGAACTTCGTTACCGCCGATCCGACCTCGGTGACTACTCCGGCGATCTCGTGTCCGGGTACCACGGGGTACTGGACGTCACCCCACTCGCCTTGCACGGTGTGTAAGTCCGAGTGGCAGATCCCTGAGAAGTGAATGTCGAGGGCTACGTCATGGTCTCCGACATCGCGGCGGGTGATGGTGGTCTGAGTCAAGGGGGCGTTCGCCGAGGGCGCTGCGTAGGCGGTGACAGTTCTCATCAAGTCCTCCTGTTTGCGCGGTGTACTTCGATAGTGCCACGACGGTGCGCCTCAATGCCGTTCCGACCAAAGCCTCGAAAAGGCGCTCAACGCAGTTCTGACCAACAAGGGCATGCCATTGGGCCCAAGCACGACTGCGACAGGCTCAAGCACTGGCGGCGGGTTCGGCCCACTCAGTTGATCGGGGCGTCGAGCAAAGCCAGGTCGGCGAGGATGCCCCGGGCGGCCACGATGCCTTCGCCGGTCTGCCAGATCGCGTTGTTCACCGCGAACACCCGGTTGTCGCGGTAGGCCGACAACCGCTTCCACGCATCGCTTTCCAGCACCTCCGGAGCGCGTTCTCTGGCTTCTACGGTTGCGAATGAGAGGTAGACGATGTCGCCGTCGGCGATGGAGAAGTCCGGTGAGTTATCCAGATCGGACTCCGAGATACCCACCTCGGTGTAGGGCTTGTCGGTGAACCGTTGCGCTGCAGGACGATCCACGCCGGCATCGGCGAGAACGCTCGCCGGAAAGTTATCGGCGCCATAGACCCGCATCGTGGTGTCGGTGAATTGCACCACCGATGCCTGATAGTGCGCGGCATCGTTGTCGGTGCCGGTCTTGTCTGCCTCTCGATCGAAGGCCTCGAGCAGTGCGTCCGCTGCCTCTCGGCGCCCGGTCGCCGCGCCGACGGTCCGCACATTGTCCTGCCACGCAGCTCCGGGTCGTCCGCTGAATACCGTGGGCGCGATCTCGGACAACGCTGGGAAGTCCTCGGGAGTCAAGGCCAATGAGCCCAGGATCAGGTCGGGCTTCGCGCCCGCGATGGCGGCGAGGTCGGGGTCGCTTCGGCTGCCGGCGCCGGGCACGTCGTGGATCACGGTGCCCAGATAGGACGGTTGATCTTCTGACCCGTCGGGCAGTGCTGCGGCCACGATGCGTGACTGCAGGCCCAGCGCGCACAGCGCGTCGAGTTGGTCACCGGCGAGCGCCACGATGCGCTGGGGGTCGGCGGGCACCAGGGTCGTCTTCGGCAACGGCGGCGTCACGGCATGCCCCGTCGCGTTGGCCACTTCGAGGTCTGGTGGGCCATCGTCGGGCTCGGCCGGCTCGGGTGCGCAGGATTCGTCAGGTCTGCGGTCGTTGCCGAGCACGCCCGCACCGGCGATCTGCGTCGTACTGGTGATGATCGAGCTCTCACCGGAGGATGCGGGTGAATCGCCGGAGGAACCGCAGCCACTGAGCAGTGACACGCCGACGGCGCCGGCGAGTGCGGCCAACCCTGATGACCGGCATACCCTGCGGCCGGTCTGCACTCGCCCGAACAGCACGTCGCCGACGGTAACACCCGTAGGATTCGCGGCTGGTCAACCAGCCTCGGAAGGTCGATTCGGGGCAGATGTGAATCTGATTACGACAGATTGTAGGACCACCCCGACTTCTGGCGGGTTCGGGAGCTAGGATCCATAGACGAACATCGTCGGGAGAACCCCGGTACGTGCCCGGTGGTTTGCGAAACGTTGGAGGACAGTTGGTAGCCGAAGCGCCCCCGATCGGAGAACTCGAGGCCCGACGTCCCTTCCCGACGCGGCTCGGCCCCAAGGGCAACCTGATCTACAAGATGGTGACCACCACCGATCACAAGCTGA
>JBMYXJ010000385.1:0-3641 GCA_049608285.1 Mycobacterium sp.
AACTGGTACCCGCAGCCGCACTGCGGACCATCATCGAGCTCGCGCTGGCGCGGCGCGCGCACCACGATCGGGTCTTCGCCGCCGCACTGGCCGACGCACCGACCCCACCGGTGCAGACCATCGAGAACGTCCTGCACGACCTGGTCATCCCCATAGCCAAGAAGCAGCCCACCCTGCTCGTGGTGGTCGACGCCCTGTCAATCGCTGCGGCCAACGACCTGGTTCACTCGGTCCAGCAGGACGGCTGGACCGAGATCGCCGCAAGCAACGACGCCCGCCGCGCCTCCGCGCTCGCGGTGCTGCCGACCCTGACCCAGCGCAGCCGCTGCTCGCTGCTCTGCGGGGAATTGCGCGAAGGCGGCGAAGGCCCCGAGCGGTCGGGCTTCCTGTCGCTGCTCCGTCACGCCCAACTGGAGGCCACCGGCGGGGTGGTGCCCCCCATCTTCCACAAGAAGGCGCTCGACGCAGTGCCCAGCGGAGCCAAGCTCGCCACCGAAGTCCGAAACGCTGTCGCCGACGTCGAGCACCAACCCTTGGTCGCGGTGGTCCTGAACTACGTCGACGACACCCTGCACCACACCGACCCGGGCGGCACCGACTGGACCCTGGACACCATCACCTACCTCGGCCCGCTGTGCCACGCGGCGAAGAACGCCGGACGCACGCTCGTCATCACCTCCGATCACGGCCACATCATCGAATACGGAACCAGCGCAAAAGTGCAGCGCGACAACACCTACGGGCAGCGCGCCCACGGCGATCTCACCCACGTCGACGTCGACCGCGAAGTCGTCGTGACAGGCCCGCGGGTGCTCACCGAGACCCAGCAGGTCGTGCTCGCCGTCGATGAGACGATCCGGTACGGCGCACGCAACGCCGGATACCACGGCGGCGCCGCCCCCGCCGAAGCGATCGTCCCGGTCATCGCGCTGGCCGCCGGTGAGCTACCCGAGGGTGCAACCCGGGTCGTCGGCGCCGAGCCGCTGTGGTGGTACGCAGATCCCGCCAATGCGCACCGCACACCGCCCACTCCCTCGGCCAAGAAACCCCGTAAGCCTGCTGTCCAGGACGGTCCCGGCCTGTTCGACACCACCCCGGTATCCACGCCTGACTCGAGGCCGGACCCGAGGCCGACGAGTTCCCTCCCGGCGAAGGTCGTCGGCACCCAGGTCTTCACCGATCAGATGCAGCTGGCCGGTCGAATCGTGTTGCTGGACGGCCAAATCAAGAACCTGCTCCAGGTGCTGGCCGACACCTCCGCCCATGAGGTGACCCTGGCCCAGGCGGCTACAGCACTCGGTGTGGCCACCGCCAGCGCCAACGGTGCCCTCATGCAAGCCAAACGGGTCCTCGACGTCGAAGGCTACGAGGTGTTGCGGGTCGGCGGTGGTGTCGTCGGGCTCGACCTCGCCGCCACCGGCGTCGTGCGAATGGTCCCGCAGCTCGACCTCGCCGCACTCAAAGAACAATTCGGGGTCTCCCAATGACCTCCCCGGTCTCGGCTCGGCGTCGCCGCGAGGTGCTCGACGCGCTGCGGCGAGGCACCGTGCCCTCCAACGGCCTTGATCAGCTCGCCGTCGGTCTCGGGCGCTTCACCACCGAACTGGACGCCGAACTCGATGTCGTCGGTGCGGGCGGGGCAATGTTCAAAGCAGTTCGTGGTGAATACGGCTCCGGCAAAACGTTCTTCGCGCGCTGGCTGGCCGACCGTGCCATGAAGAAAGGCTTCGCCGTCGCCGAGGTCCAGATCAACGAGATCGACACCCCGCTGCACAAGCTCGAAACCGTCTACCGGCGCAGCATCGAATCACTGCGCACCGCCTCCGTTCAGCCCAGCGCGCTGCGGCCGATCCTGGATGCCTGGATGTTCACCGTCGAAGACGACGCCCGGCAACAGAGCGTCGAGGTAGACAGTATCCTCGAGCGGCGGCTCAGCGACGTGGCAACGCACGCCCCGGTGTTCCCGATGGCCATCCGCGCCTACCGGCGGATGGTTGCCGAAGGAGACCGCGACGGAGCGGACGGGCTCGTCGCCTGGCTCGGCGGTCAACCGCATGTCGCTGCGTCGGTGAAGCGCCGCGCCGGTATCAAGGGCGACCTCGACCACTACCTGGCGCTGGGATTCCTGCGCGGACTCCTGGCGATCCTGGCCGACGGCGGAAACTGCGGCCTGCTGCTGGTCCTCGACGAAGTCGAGACGCTGCAGCGGATTCGCAGTGATGCCCGCGCCAAGGCACTCAACGCGCTGCGACAACTCATCGACGAAGTACACGACGGCCACTTCCCCGGCCTCTACCTGCTCATCACCGGAACCCCGGCCTTCTTTGAAGGGCGCCAAGGCATTCCGCTGCTGCCGCCGTTGGCAGACCGGCTGCACACCGAATTTGCCAAAGATCCGCGCTTCGACAACCCGCGGGCACCACAGCTGCGGTTGACCGGATTCGACCAGGCCCGGCTCATCGAACTCGGCACCCGCGTGCGCGACCTCTACGTATCGGGCATCGCCGACCCCCAACGCATCCAGACGGTGGCCGACGACGACTTCCTGCAACAGTTCGCCGCTGCCATCGCCGGGGAACTCGGCGGAAAGGTCGGCATCGCGCCGCGATTGTTCCTGCGCAAGCTCGTCGACGTCCTCGACAAGATCGACCAGTTCCCCGACTTCGACCCGGCACAGGACTACGAAGTCCGAATCGCGCCCGCCGAACTGTCCGACGCTGAGCGGGCTGCGCTGACCGCCGGCGACGTCGCCCTCGACCTGTAGCCCTCGACCTGTAATGGACGCGTTCGACCAACTCCACCCCGGTGTTCAATACCATTTGGTCAACACACTGCGCTGGAACGGTCTTCGCCCCACACAAGCCGACGCGGTCGAACCGATCCTGGCGGGACGCGACGCCCTGGTGCTCGCCCCCACCGCCGGCGGGAAAACCGAGGCCGCCGCATTCCCACTGTTGTCACGGATGGCCGGTGAGGACTGGCAGGGCGTATCCGTGTTGTACGTGTGCCCGTTGCGCGCCTTGCTCAACAACCTGCAACCCCGCATCGACGGCTACTGCAACTGGCTGGGCCGATCAGCTGAGGTGTGGCACGGTGATGTGGGTCAGGCTCAGCGGCAACGCATCCTGGCCGACCGGCCCGACATTCTGCTGACCACCCCTGAATCCATCGAATCCATGCTGGTGTCCACCAAAGTCGATCCCCGTGTCCTGTTTTCCGGCCTTCGCGCCGTCGTCGTCGACGAAATCCACGCGTTCGCCGGCGACGACCGCGGCTGGCACCTGCTGGCTATTCTCGAACGACTCGCGCGCATCGCGGGCCGCGACCTACAGCGCATCGGGCTCTCAGCCACCGTGGGCAACCCTGAGGAACTCTTGCAGTGGCTGCAGGGCAGCGCCTATGGCCGGGACTCGACCGTCATCGCCCCCACCGCCGCGGCGGCCACCACGTCGGCACCCGAGATCACCGTCGACTTCGTCGGTTCACTGGCCAACGCCGCCAAGGTCATCGCCTCCCTGCACAGCGGCGAGAAGCGCCTGGTGTTCGTGGACAGCCGCCGCCGGGCCGAGGAACTCGGTTCCGCGATAGCCGAGTACGGAATCGAAACCTACATTTCGCATTCATCGCTGTCGGCCGCGGAG
>JBMYXJ010000386.1:0-3636 GCA_049608285.1 Mycobacterium sp.
CATCTCCAATGTGCCCGCCGGGATCGCGCGCTCACTGTAGCGACGCCGATCGGTGCGTCGCCGCCCGATGGCAGCCTCCAACTCCACACTGGCCGGGCCGGCCGGCTGCTCAACCATCTCAATCAACGCCAAATCAGCGCCATCCTGCACTACAGGCAGACGTCGCACCGTGGGCCGCCAGCCTTTGGCCGCCAGCGCCACTACACAGTGATCCAACACCGCACCACAGCTCAGTAACACATCACGCCGATCAGCCTGGGTCGAACCAAGCTGACGATCCCAATCGGCATACAACGCCACCCCGGCACGACCAACCTGCCAACGCCAAGGCTGCGCATTACCTGCCGATGGGGCGTGCGCGGCGGTCTCCAGCACACCCTCAAGCGTGGGCACATCAGGGGACGAGCCAGTCAAAGTTCACACCTCCACACCCGGTCACCACTGCTGAAAATCGTAGTTGGCAGCGCCGTGGCGACTGTCATGTACCCGTTGGTGGGGGTGGCTGGCATCGAAACTCGGGCAGGTGGATAGTCCCGGGACGAGTCGGCCACCTGCTCGTCGCGTTGTCGGCCGAAGGGCGAGAAGTGCTGCGAGACCTGTATCGACGAAGCCTGAATTGCCTCGGCCAGCAGCGGCCTAAAGTCTTGGGGTGACCGCCTGTGACCAGTAGTCGGCCATCGAGAGCATCGCGCAGTGCGCGCAAGGCATCGTCGAGGTACTGCAACCGACGGGTGCCGGCCGAGGTGGTCAATCGTGGGTCCAGCACATAGCAGGCCAGCGCATCACCGTCGACGTCGGCGGCGGCCAACAGGGCGGGTAGGTCCGACAGTCGCAGATCGCGACGGAAGCACAGCAGCGCAGGCATGCGATTGATCCTGCCCGTAATCGCGGATAGAGAAACCAGGGGACCCGATGAGACTTGCGGAGGTGAACAATCCCCCGCATGGCCGGGGGCAGTGCGGGGGATTCCTCTGTCCGTGAGTTGTGTCGCGTCAGGCTTCCGGGGGCATCAGTACGGTGTCGATCAGATACACCGTGGCGTTGGCAGTCTGTACACCACCGCAGGCCACCGAAGCGTCGTTGACCTTGAGCGTGCTCGGGGCCCCGGTAACGGTGACATCGGCGCCCTGCACCGTGGTGTGGGTGCCTACCACCTGTGACGGGCTGGCTTGTCCCGGAACCACATGGTAGGTCAGGATGCTCGTCAGCAGCGGGGTATCAGTCTTGAGTTGCTCGATGGTGGCGGGGTCGATCTTGGCGAACGCCTCATCGGTTGGCGCGAACACCGTGAACTCACCGCCATTGAGGGTATCGACCAGATTTACCTGCGGATTGAGTTGTCCTGAAAGTGCTTTGGTAAGCGTGGTGAGTAGCGGGTTGTTCGATGCCGCAACCGCAACAGGTTCCTGCGACATACCCTGCACCGAGCCCGGGCCCTCGGGTACTTGCTCGGCATAGGCAGTGCAGCCTGGCCCGACGAGTTCGGCGTTGGCCGTTGTAGCCGTTCCCAGCGATAAGCCGATTGCAGCGGCCACCGCGAATCCGGGACCCGCCAATGTTTTTCCGTTGACCGTCATATCCTGAACTTCCTTTCACCCCAGCTAACCCTGCGAGATAGCCGCTGTGTGGTCCCTGTCCTTCTGGACACTTACACCTCCTCTTCGGAGCGGTTCGCATCGCGGATGGGTCATCGGACCAAATAATTCGGCGGACCGGTTCGGCGGGTCCTTTCAGATGGCACCCGTCGCGACAGCCCTGCTCACAGAAACCCCCGTCCGGTCTCCGCGCTTGCCGCCGCGATCGGGCTGGAAAGGCAGGGCATTAGCCGGCACGTTCACCACGATCATCGCCAGGTAGGTCACGACCCCCAGCGCCTTGACCGGTCCTCGTCGGTTGGCTGTGGTCATGCCATCTCCTGTCGACGTCGTCTCCGTGGTCCGGCGACGAGGCCGCGGGTCAGGCATCGCAGTTGCTGTAGCCGTCAATGTCGCATGGATTCCAAGGTAGACGAACTCCCTTGGTACTGCGGGTGTCTGCCTCCAGCAGCGCTCTACCAAGGAGGTTCGTTTCCACAAGCTCACATCGGGTATCGATGGGCCGCATTAAATCAGGGACTCCCAGCCATTAAGGGGCATGGACAGTAGGGTGACAAGCGGAGGTGGCGGGTGACGGCTGAGCAGCTTCGGTGTCTAGTGACTGGGGCCACCGGCTATATCGGTGGGCGACTGGTTCCAAGACTCCTCGATCACGGGTTCGCGGTGCGGGCACTCGCCCGCACCCCGGAGAAGCTGGCCGACGTTCCTTGGCGCAACAGCATCGAGGTGACGCCAGCGATGAGGCTTCGCTGGAGGCCGCCGTCGATGACGTCGACGTCGTTTACTATCTGGTGCACTCAATGGGCTTCGAGAAGGATTTCGCCGCAGAGGAGCGTTGCGCCGCCCAAAACTTGGTGGCCGCAGCGCGCCGCGCTGGAGTGCGTCGCATCGTCTACCTCAGTGGCCTGCATCCCGAAGGTGCCGGGCTCTCAACGCATTTAGCTTCGCGCACCATGGTGGGTGAGATTCTTATTGCCTCTGGCATCGAGACGGTTGTGCTGCAGGCCGGGGTGGTCGTCGGGTCCGGGTCTGCGTCGTTCGAGATGATCCGCCACCTTACCGACCGGCTGCCGGTGATGACCACCCCGAAGTGGGTGCACAACAAAATCCAGCCGATCGCCATCGACGACGTCTTGCCCTATCTGGTGGCTGCGGCGACCTGCCCGGTTCCCGAGTCCCGAGCGTGGGACATCGGTGGTCCCGACGTGCTGGAGTACGGCGACATGATGCAGATTTACGCCGAAGTGGCAGGACTGCGCCCCCGAAGAATCCTTGTGCTGCCGGTGCTCACCCCGCGCATCGCCGCGCTGTGGGTAGGCCTGGTGACGCCGATCCCTTCGGCGCTGGCACGTCCGTTGGTCGAGTCGCTGCACTGCGATGCGGTGATGGACGACCACGACATCGACACGATCATACCGCCGCCCGAGGGTGGCCTGATCCCATACCGGCGTTCGGTGTCTCTGGCGCTGGCCCGCGTCGCCCGCGGCGAGGTCGAGACCAGCTGGAACACCGGCACTGCCGCGCAGCTGCCAAGCGACCCCGAGTGGGCTGGTGAGGTGGCATACACCGACAACCGTTCCTGCCACACCTCGGCCAGCCCGGAGCGGCTGTGGAAGGCGATCGAGAGTAGCGTTCCGCAGCACTGGCGGGTCGAGGAGCGCGAGCCTGGCCGGGTGCTCAAGCTGCGCGCCGACCGGCGGGGGCCAGGCGAACGCTGGCTGGAGATGAGAGTGACTCCCGAAGGCAGCGGAAGCTACTACGAGCAGCAGGCCATCTTCTATCCGCGCGGACTGCTGGGCCGAATGTACAGGATTGCGGGGCGGCCACTGCGGGCGATAGCTCTGACTGCCCTGGTGCGCCGGGTGATCGCCGCAGCACGCTGAGGTCGCGCTGCGGCGTCGAGCAGATGATCCGTGTCGCCTCGGCGGACGACCGCTCAGTAGGAATCGCCCAACTTCTTAAGGTGGGCGGCCTGCCGATGACGTTCGGCTCCTATCGCGAGGGTGCGCTCCTTAGCCAGTGACTCCCCGGAATGCGCCGG
>JBMYXJ010000387.1:0-3633 GCA_049608285.1 Mycobacterium sp.
ACCGCGGGTAGCGGCCGCGCGGCAGGCATCGCCGCCGGTGCGGTGGCCGACGCGGTCTTCGGCGACCCCAAACGTGGCCATCCGGTCGCCTTTTTCGGCAGCAGCGCAACGGCTTTGGAGCGCCGCAGCTACTCTGACAGCCGGTTCGCGGGTTTGTTGCACGCCACCGGTCTGCTCGCGGCGGTCGCCGTTTTCGGGGCCGTTTTCGAGGGAGCGGTTGGACGCCGCGGAGCGCTCCGCGAGGGGGCCTGCGTCGCGGCTGCGACGTTCGCCGCCTTGGGTGGTACGTCGCTGTGTCGAACCGGTCAACACATGGTGGACCTGTTACAGGACGGCGATGTCGGCGCCGCGCGCCGGCTGCTGCCGTCGTTGTGCGGACGCAACCCCGCCAATCTCGACCGTGGGGGCTTGACGCGCGCAGCGCTGGAGTCGGTCGCTGAGAACACCTCCGATGCCCATGTCAGCCCGCTGGTATGGGCATCGGTGGGCGGTACCCCCGCCGTGCTGATGTACCGGGCCGCCAACACCCTGGACGCGATGATCGGCAACCGTTCGCCGCGATACGCCCGGTTCGGCTGGGCGGCAGCCCGTTTCGATGATCTGGTCAACCTCAGCGGGGCTCGGCTGACAGGCGTGCTGGTCGTGGCGTGCGCACCTGTGGTCGGCGGGTCACCGGTTGCGGCAATGCGGGTTTGGCGTCGCGATGCCCGCAAGCACCCGAGCCCCAACGCCGGCGTCGCTGAGGCGTCTTTCGCCGGTGCCCTCGGTGTGACTCTGGGAGGTCCCACCCAATACGCGCACGAGCTGGAGATCCGTCCTTCTCTGGGCGACGGCCCGGCCCCTGAGGTGGGCGACCTCGCGCGCGCGGTGCGATTGTCGCGTGCCGTCCAACTGCTTGCCGTCGGTCTTGCAGTGGCCGTCAGCGTCGCCTGCCGTAGCGGTCGGCGAGTTTCTCCTCGGCGGTGAGCGGCGTGGTGCGATCGCCGTCTTCTTCGCGGGCCGCGAGAGCTTCGGCAGCCGACTTCTCGCGACGGCGCATCCGCAGTTCGGTATAGACGAAATAGCCGACGCCGATCGGCGCGATGATGCCGAACGCGATCCACTGGATGCCGTAGGACAGGAACGGGCCAGAGTCGAGGTGTGGCAGCGGGATAACGCCGAGCCCGCCCGGTTGATCCTGCACAAGCTGCAAGTAGGAGCCCGCCAGCGGGACGCCTGTCAGGGCAGAGATCTGGCCGGTGTTGATCGAGTAGACCTGATGCACACCGTTGGTTGTGAACGGATTCTTGCCCTGGGCGACGGCTTCGGGATCGCGGAGTCTGGCGGTGATGGTCACGGTGTCGGCAGGCGGCGGGTCCAAGGGCGGTACCTGCGAGCCCGCCACGGGACGCACGTAACCGCGGTCGACGAGCACCGTGGGTCCGCCGGCCACTGCGAACGGAGTGAGCACCTCGAAAGCCGGTTCGCCGTCGATGACCCGCAACCGGGCCAGTACCTGGCCTTCAGGCAGGTACTGCCCGGTGGCCGTCACGCGTTGCCACTGCGCATCGGGCGCCGCGGAATCCTGTTGAGGCAAAACCGTCGTCACCGGGACCGGATTGGATTCCAGCGAACGGGCGATTTGGGCGTTCTCGCGCGACGTCGTGGTGCTCTTGCCCAGCTGCCACGGGGCCAGCACCGTGAAGCACAAGTAGGCGAAGGCGAAAACGACGACGAACAGCGCCAGCCATTGCGGTCGCAGCAGAAAGCCCCAGCGACGCATCGTCAGCTAACCCGTTCCCGCTCGGCCAGCTGCTCGTCGACCCAGTTGTGCAGGCCGGGTAACGATGAATCGATCGCCACGAACACTTCCTCGAAGTCGTCGTGGGTGCCGTAGTACGGATCCTCGACATCGGGGGTGTGGGCGCCCGATCTCGGGTCGAATGACCGCAGCATCCGCAGCCGGTCGGCGGGCACTCCCTGGTGCTGCAGCATGCGCAGGTGGTTGCGGCCCAGAGCCACCACAAGGTCTGCAGACAAGTGGTCGCTGTCGATCTGGGTGGCGCGATGCGACGTCGGGTAGCCATGCGCGCGCAGCACGTGTCCGGCTCGGTCGTCGGCTGGTTCGCCGTGGTGCCAGTGGCCGGTGCCCGCGCTGGTGACACGCACGGCGGTGGCCAGCCCACGTTCGCCGATTTGATGGGCGAACATCTTCTCCGCCATCGGGCTCCGGCAGATGTTGCCTGTACAGATAAAGGTGATGTGCAGCGCCGGGCCGGCGTTCGGGGCTCCGCTGTCAGGCACCGAGCACCTCGCGTAGGTCGTCGACGGTGGCGAGGTGCATCAGCGCACCGTCCGAGCCGCCTGGGTCGGTGAAGTCGTCGTGTCCGTAGCCCCAGCCTGCGACGATGGTGCCGATCCCGTGCGCAGCAGCGCCTTCGACGTCATGGGACCGGTCGCCGACCATCACAACGCGATCGGGCAGCGGAGCCAATTGGGTGAGCGCATGGGCCAATACATCTGCCTTAGATGAGCGGGTGCCGTCGAGGCTGGCGCCGGCGATCACCTCGAAGTGATTCTCAAGGCCGAAATGGGTGAGGATCCGCCGCGCCGTCGGCTCGGCCTTGGAGGTCGCCACCGCCAACCGCACACCGGTGGCCTGCAGGTCAGCGAGTAGCTCGGGAATCCCGGCATAGGGACGGTTCATCGACCAGCCGCGGCTGACGTAATCGGAGCGGTAAGCGGCGATCGCGGCGTCGGCATGCTCGCCGAGGCCCATCTCCTGCAGGGTGACGTGCATGGGCGGGCCCACGACCCGACTGGCGAGGTCGCCTTCGGGAACCACCATACCGATGCTCAGCAGTGCGTGCCGAAAACTGGCGACGACACCAGCCGCCGAATCGGTCAGTGTCCCGTCCAAGTCAAAGATCACCAGATCGCTGCGGCTTGCCCGCGCGAAGCTTCTGGTGCTGTTCAGCGTGTCCGCCACCGCACCATTATCCCTGATTCCGATGGTGGATCGGCACGCGCACAAGTCACGCGCATTAGTGTCGTGATGTGGCAAGCCTGGGAGTGAGGCGATGACGGTCCGGCTCGCGGACGTCATCGATGTACTTGACGCGGCCTACCCACCCTGGCTGGCCCAGGGGTGGGACTCGGTCGGGCTGGTGTGCGGGGACCCATCCGAAGTCGTGGCGGCGGTGACCGTCGCCGTGGATGCGACGCCGTCCGTGGTGGCACAGGTGCCGGACCGCGGTCTCCTGCTAGCTCATCACCCGCTGCTGCTGCGCGGCGTGGACTCGGTGTCAGCCGATACCGCGAAGGGCGCCTTGATCCACGCGATGATCCGGACGGGTCGCGCCCTGTTCACCGCCCACACCAACGCAGACAGCGCATCGCCCGGGGTGTCGGATGCGCTGGCTGAGGCGCTGGGTCTGGAAGTGTCCGACGTGCTCTCGCCGGCGCCGGCCGGACCCGAGCTGGACAAGTGGGTGGTGTTCGTACCCACAGATTTCTCGCGGAGCTCACACACGGCGGCCGCCATTCGCACCGCGATGTTCTCGGCGGGCGCCGGCCAGATCGGCGATTACTCGCAGTGCAGCTGGAGCGTTGCCGGGACGGGGCAATTTCTGCCCCATGAGGGCGCGACGCCGG
>JBMYXJ010000388.1:0-3633 GCA_049608285.1 Mycobacterium sp.
TGGAATCCCTATGTCGCAGAAAGACTTGTGCAGGGTCATTGGAGCCTGTTGGTGGGGTATGGCTGCCTGCCTTGGGTGGCGGCGACGATAGTGAAATTGCGGGGCGAGCGCCCATCCCGATTCGGTGGAAACGAGTTTTCGTTGCTGTTCTGGATCGCACTGGCGGGACTGACGCCGACGGGACTGATACTGGCCGCGATGATCGCCCTGGTATCCGGGTTGGCACCAGGTGGTGGCCGATCGAGAACATATTGCGCTCTGCTGAGCATGGGCGCAGCCACGACTGCGGCGCTGCCGTGGCTGGTCGCCTCTGTCGTGGCGGGGGGGTGGGCCGCCACCGCCGATGAGTCGGGGGTGGCGGCCTTCGCTGCGCGCGCCGAGCCAGGGCTGGGCACTCTCGGGAGCTTGGCAAGTCTCGGTGGCATCTGGAACGCAAACGTCGTGCCTGGCTCGCGGACAACGCTCTTCGCACTGTTGTCAGCCGCCGTGCTGTTGACCGTGGTCGCAGTAGGGGTGCCGTTGCTTCTGCGTCGCCGGCGCGCGGTGCCGTTGCTCGTCCTCGCTGCAGGCGCGGTCGTACTTCCGGCAGTGATGGCGACCGGTCCGGGTCTCGCGGTGCTGGAGGCTCTCGTCCGCGCAGCACCGGGGTTGGGCATGCTGCGCGATGGCCAGAAGTGGGTGGCGCTGGCCGTGCCCGCGTACGCCCTGGCCGGGGCCGCTGCGGTCGTGGCCCTACGCCCGCGCATCCCGGCGGCCGCCACGGCTGCGGTGTCCTGTGCAGCACTGGTGGCGGTGCTCCCGGACTTGGCGTGGGGTGTCGGCGGCCAGGTGTCCCCCGTGCAGTACCCCCCGGGTTGGTCGGCCGCAGCCTCCATCATCAACGCCGATCCCCGCCCGGTCGCGGTGTTACCCGTCGACAGCATGCGCCAGTTCACTTGGGCAGGTGAGGCCCCCGTGCTCGACCCGTTGCCGCGATGGGTGCGGGCCGACGTCTTCAGCACAGGTGACCTGAACATTTCCGGACACACGGTGCGGGGCGAAGGTGCCTACGCCCGCGACGTTCAGCGGCTGCTGATCTCGGGGGCCGACCGGGGGCGGCTTTCCGCTGCCGGCGTTGGGTGGGTTGTCGTCGAAGGCCCGGCCCCCGGGCTGGCTCTGCCGGTGGCATACAGCGACGCGGACGTGACCGTCTACGCCGTAGGCGGGGATGCCCCTGCCGCCGCACACCGCAGCCTGATGCTCGCGGCGCACGCGGTATGGCTGAGCCAGCTGGGGTTCGGCCTTGGCGGGATGCTGGTGGCCAGGCTGCGCCGGCGGCCAAGTCGGTCCCTCCCCCCGACGCCGTCTCAGTAGCGTTCTTGGTCTCAACCGGTCAGCGCATCGCTACACGAAATCGCTGATGTACCGGTGGAGGCTGGGACGGGTGTGGGTTCGGGTCCGGTTTGGGGTCGAGCGGCAGGAGCCGATCGGGGCGATGTGGCGTCGGGGCGATGCGCTCCGGGAGATGGAACGCACGCTGGGTCAGACGATGCTGCGGATGCGGCGATTTCTGCGTGCGGCGGGCGGGATCCCGTTGCTCACTGGATCTGCCAACCAACGGAGGGGTCGACGGCGATAGACGACACGTCGACGGCTTCGAAGGCATGTATGGGGATGGTGTTCAGCTCACGCGCCGCCTCGATGTGCTCGGTCCCGGTCCAGCCGGTGCTCATGGTGAGCAGGCCCGCTCCGTCGCTGTCGGGACCCGAGTCATAGACGACGGCGCCGCGTACCTGCAGGCCGCGCAGGATGATCTGAGTCGCTCGCGAATAGGGGGTGATGTCGAAGTCGCTGCTGAGGCGGAACACGGTACCCATCGGGATGCCGTCTGGACTGGTGCCGTCGCCGCGATTGGCGGCGATCGCAAAGCCGAGCATGTGGTCGATCTCACCGCGCTCGATATCATCAGGGCGCAGCATCATCGGCAGGAATGGCAACCGCGAGGCGTTCGCGTGCCCTTTTTCGGGGTAGAACGGCGAACTCATGTCGTACTGGGCGCCGGCTCCAGCGATCCATCGGTCGCCCCAGATGGCGGCGTATGCCGCGTTGCCGAGGGCGTCGAGAATGCCGGCCGCCGGAAGTTCGAAACCGTGCGCGACGTTGATGAGCTCTTGGGAGATACACGTGCCCTTCTGGAACACGAACAAGTGCCGGTCCCAGGCCGGGACCGACGGCATACCTTCGACGAGCGGATAGTCGGGGATCGCATACGGGCGGTCGTCGATACCGGGGCCGCTGGTCGAGTAGCCCCGGTTGAAGACCACGGTCTCTTTAGGGTGCGACGCCTCGACGATGTTCACCGGCATACCGCCGCCGGTGCTGCCCATCCATTCTTTGGCATCCATACCGGACTTCAATTTGCCGTCTCTGCTCCCACCGAGAATTTCGATGAATTTCGCGGATTCGGGCAACAGCGGAAGGTCACGGATGTCGGCGTGGAAGATCGTCCCGGCGGGCATCAGGGTGCACCCGCAGAATGTCGAAAGACCTTGGTCCGGCGGCACTTCACCACTGGGGCTGATTTCAACGCGGATGGGCACCGAAATAATGCCGCCGTGGCCGTCGTCTACTGTGACGGCCACCACATCGATCAGGTCGGAGGCGGTGGCGTCGGGTTGCGAGGCGTTGTACCGCGCTTGGGCGGTAGGCGTGTAGGTGAAGTTTCCGGCGGCGCCCACCACGAGGGTGCCTTTGAGCGTCGTGGTCGAGCCGCTGTAGGTCAGCACGTCGGAGTCTGGGTCTTCGGCGGCGATGCTGCCTGTCGCGATTCCGCTGACCACATCGGGACTGCCGACAGAAGAGATTCCGGTGGGAGCGGCGTTGACCGGGCTGATGGCGATCGTGACCGGGATTTCGGTGGCCGCACCATACTTATCGACGACCCTGACTGTGAATGCATCGGTCTTGTCTGCGGTGGTGGCAGAGTTCGATGCGGCGGCGTGACGCGCGGCCACGCTGGGTGTGTAGGTGAAACCGCCACCGCCGTTGACCGACACGGTGCCCTTCTCGGTGACAGTTACCGATCCCACATAGGACAGCGAGTCCCAGTTGGGGTCGGCCGCCTTGACGCTTCCGGTGACGGCTCCGGACTCAGCGTCGGGCGTACCGACGTTGCGCGAGCGCAGTACCGGCGCGGAGTTGAGTGGGACGATGGTGGTGTTGACGTTGACTGACGTCGCGCCGCCCCGGCTGTCGCTGACGGTCACGGAGAAGCGATCCGAGTTGATGGCCGGGATAAATCGAGCCAAGAAGCGAACGAACCCGTTTGTCGAGTAGGTGAAGTGTCCGTCGCCGAGGTTACTAACCCAGCCCCATGTCGGCCGACTTGCGGTGTAGGTCAGTGCATCGTCGTCGGCGTCGCTGGCGGTGACGGTCACCTGGGTGACGCCTGTGATGCCGTTGGGCGCGGTGACGGCTGCGGTTGCGGTGGGCGCGGTGTTCATCGGACTGATCGATGACGAGTCAGGTTCCTCGACAAGCGCATTGGCCATGGCGGTCGGCCGCTCAATAGCTGCCTCGGGGGCCGCCGTTTCGGCCGAAGCGTCGGCCGTCAGCGGCTGCTCTGACGGGCGGCGCGCAGCTCCCAAGACCGCT
>JBMYXJ010000389.1:0-3611 GCA_049608285.1 Mycobacterium sp.
CATTTGAATGGTCTCCCATTCACCATCCAGATCGTAGACACTGCCATCGGGCAACGGCACCTCCCGCGTCCCGATGGCCTCGTCGGCGACTTCCTGAATAAGGTCCCGCATGATGACCGCAGAATCGTCGTACGTTCCGTAGGCCTGATATGTCTCCAACATCGCGAATTCCGGTGAATGCGTCGAGTCCGCCCCTTCGTTTCTGAACACGCGATTCAACTCGAAAACCCTGTCAAATCCGCCGACAACGCACCGCTTCAGAAACAGTTCTGGCGCGATGCGCAGATAGAGGTCGGAATCAAGAGCATTGGAATGTGTGACGAAGGGGCGGGCAGCAGCGCCGCCGGCCAGCGTCTGCAGGATCGGCGTCTCGACTTCGAGGAATCCTCGACGTTCCAGAGCCGAACGCACCGAACGCACCACCGCCACCCGCTGCCGAGCAATCGTGCGTGCTTCCGGACGAACGATGAGATCGACATAGCGTTGCCGGACTCGGGCCTCCTCGTTGAGCTCCTTGTGGGCGATCGGCAACGGCCTCAGCGCCTTGGAAGCAATTTGCCAGGAATCCGCGAGCACAGAGAGTTCCCCGCGCCGGGAACTGATTACCTCCCCGCGCACGAACACAATGTCACCCAGGTCGACGTCGGTCTTCCACGCATCAAGCGATTCCTGCCCAATTCGATCGAGGCTGATCATCGCCTGCAGCTGAGACCCATCGCCTTCCTGCAGCGTGGCGAAACAGAGCTTGCCCGAATTGCGCGCGAAGATCACCCGGCCGGCGACACCGACCTGCTGGCCGGTTTCGGTATCGGCAGGCAGCTGCGGGTATGCCTGACGCACCGCGGCAAGGCTGTGCGTACGGGCTACCTCGACGGGATAGGGCTCCCGCCCCTCGGCGAGCAGCCGCTCACGCTTGGCCTGACGAATCCGGAACTGCTCTGGTACGTCATCGCGAGTGCCGTCGGCCTCTGGGCGGGAATCGGGGGCTGTCACGACGTGCCAGCATAAATGAACAGATAGCTATACCTATCAGCGCGCCGATCAACCAGGGCCAGCAGTTGCCTAGCGTGCCTGCCGCAGCTTGCTCCGCTGACCATCGCGATTGCGTTCGAATACCAGTCGCAGGCCGTCCAACGTGAGATGCCGGTCGTAGTGCTCGACACTCTGCACGTCAGACAATATAAGCGGGGCACCGTGCCCCGTCGCGACGACGGCGACATCATCGCCGCCGAATCCCTCGACATCCTCGCGCACCCGCCTCACCAAGCCATCCACCAACGCGGCGAACCCGAACACCGCACCCGCTTGCAGGCATTCGACGGTGTTCTTGCCCACGATCGAACGGGGCCTGGTCAACTCGACGCGGCGCAGCGCAGCCGAACGGGCAGCCGCCGCGTCGGACGACACCTGCAACCCAGGGGCGATGGCGCCTCCCAGAAATTCACCCTTGGCGGACACCACATCCACACAGATAGCCGAGCCAAAGTCCACCACGATCGCCGCCGATCCGAACTTTTGATATGCCGCAAGGCAATTGACAATCCGGTCGGCACCTACTTCTTTGGGGTTGTCAACTAGCAGCGGGATGCCAGTGCGTACCCCCGGCTCGATCAGAACATGCGGTACCGACGGCCAGTACTGCTCGAGCATGAGGCGCACCTCGTGCAACACCGACGGCACTGTCGATAGGCCGGTAGCGCCGGTGAGCCGCTCAGCGTCTTGGCCAATCAAGCCGTCGATCGTCAGAGCCAACTCGTCGGCCGTCGCCTCGGACTCGGTACGAATCCGCCAGTGCTGAACAACCTTTGCGTGATCACCCGACCCCGAGACCAGACCCACAACCGTGTGACTGTTTCGGACGTCTATCGCAAGCAGCACGCCATCACCTCGGCGACATCAGCTGAGGCGCGTCCGCGGGCACATAAGCCGGATCGGCACCAAGGTCGATTTGTCTGTTTTCCTCATCGACGAATACCACCCGCGGTTGATAAGTTCGGGCCTCGGCGTCTTCCATCACCCCGTATGCGATGACGATCACTAGATCGCCCGGGTGAATCAAATGCGCTGCGGCACCGTTGATGCCGATTATTCCACTACCACGTTCGCCAGTTATCACATACGTGATCAACCTCGCACCGTTGTCGATATCTACGACAGTCACCTGCTCACCTTCGAGAAGGTCGGCCGCCTCCATCAGGTCGGCGTCCACGGTTAAGGACCCGACGTAGTGCAGATCTGCCTGCGTGACCGTGGCACGGTGAATCTTCGACTTCAACATCGTTCGTAGCATCAGTTTCTCCAAGGTAATTCATGGCTCTCACCGGACGTGACTCCCGGGCGGCCTTCGAAGCCCCGACCCGCACCGATATCGACAGCGATGTTGTCGAGAAGGCGCGTGCGCCCCAGCCTCGCCGCGACCAACAACCGGCCCGCCCCTTCCGCGGGCGCCGGACCCAACATCGCGTCGCGAACCTCCAAATAGTCGACCTCAAGGGCAGGAACCTCTTCAAGCACCGCGCTGGCAGCCTCCAGCACCGACGATGCCCCTGTGGACGCCGCGTACATTCCCGCGAGCAGCGCCGCCGACAACGCCCCAGCCTGCTCGCGCTGCACAGTGTCGAGATAACGGTTCCGGGACGACATGGCTAGTCCGTCGGACTCCCGCACGATAGGTACCCCGACAACCTGGAGGCTGAGGTTCAGATCCGTGACCATCTGGCGGATCAAGGTCAGCTGCTGATAGTCCTTCTCCCCGAGGAACACACGATCAGGGCGCACGACCTCGTAGAGCTTGAGCACCGCGGTAAGAACACCGGCGAAATGCGTGGGCCGCGAAGCACCTTCGAGTTCAGCGCCGAGCGGACCCGGCGCCACCATAGTGCGGGGGCCTTCGGGGTACATGTCGGCAACTGTCGGGGTAAACGCTATCTCGACACCCTCGGCGCGCAGCGCCGCGAGATCGTCGTCGAGGGTGCGGGGATATGCGTCGAGGTCCTCATCTAGA
This sequence comes from Mycobacterium sp., assembly GCA_049608285.1. Taxonomy (GTDB): domain Bacteria; phylum Actinomycetota; class Actinomycetes; order Mycobacteriales; family Mycobacteriaceae; genus Mycobacterium. The sequence continues at coordinate 3,005 of JBMYXJ010000389.1, forward strand.
GCGAACTGCAGCGGGTTGACGAATATTGACACCACCACGACTGCACCCGGCACACGCTTGGCCGTACGAACCAACGTCAGATGCCCTTCGTGGAATGCCCCCATCGTCGGCACCAGCATGATCCTGCGCCCAGTCGCGCGCAGCGCCTTGGTCACTGCGGAAACCTCGTACGGTGCGGAGAACACATTGAGCTGTCCCGCGGAGAATCTCGGCATATCGCCGGAGGTCATGGCTGCCCCGCTTCCACCAACACGTCGAACACCTCACCGGGAGCGTGCGCATGTTGGGCTGTACGCCACGAGCTGGTCCGATAGGCCTGCGCCAGTTGGGGATTCACCTCGTTCAGTGCCTGCAGATGACCGGCCACCGCCGGCGCATCACCGCGCGCGACCGGGCCTGTAAGCGCTGCCTGTCCGCGCTGCAAAGCGTTCTCCAGCGACGCGCGCGCCAACGGACCGATGATCCGCTCAGAGATCCCCGCCGGGCCTTCGCCGACGGGATCCTGCCCCAACAGCTCTTGGCCCTCTATTGCTGTGCGCAAGGCCTCGACCGCATCGAGTATCAAGGTGACGAGATGGTTGCTGGAGTGTGCCAGGGCGGCGTGGTA
>JBMYXJ010000390.1:0-3599 GCA_049608285.1 Mycobacterium sp.
TGCTGATGGCAGCCATCGCGGTCGGCTACCAGCCCCTCGACCACGTCTCCGGTGGGCTCTACGTTGGATGCGTCGCCGCCACCTACCTGTTCATCGCTGCCTTCGCGGTGCTCCATCGTCGACAGAGCTACGAGGAGCGGCGACTGCTTGCCGACGCATCGAGGACCGATCCACTCACGGGGGTGCTGAACCGTCGAGGGTTCGACGAACGGCTCCAGGCAAGCATCGACCAGGCCGAACGCCTCGGCCGACCGGTGGCGCTGCTCACGATCGACCTCGACTCGTTCAAGCAGGTGAACGACACGCAGGGACACGCAGCCGGCGATGCAGTCCTGAAGCTCGTCGCGAACGGCATCGAAGAGACGGTGCGGCGCATGGATGCCATCGGACGACTGGGTGGCGACGAGTTCGGCATCGTTCTGTTCGGATCGGGATCGGCCGAAGCAAACAATCTCGCGTCAGTTGTCGGCGAGGCGCTCCGCCCGGTGATCGGAATGTCGGTGGGTGTGGCGATCTACCCCCGCGACGGCATCACGGCCGAAGAGCTCTTCCGGGCCGCAGACGTCGCCCTGTACGCCCAAAAACGTGGCGGACCCAGCGCACGGCCCCAGCTCGCGTGGGCGGTCACCCTGGCCGCAGCCGTGGACAACCGTCTCGGCAACGCTCACAGCCGAAACGTGGCTATCCTCGCAGCGGCCATCGCCCGACGCCGGGGCTGGGACCACGACCAGGTCGCCGAGCTGCGCATCGCCGCCATGCTCCACGCCATCGGCCTCAGCGCCATCCCCGACTCTGCGCTCACCTCAAGCCAAGCGCTGACCCCCGATCAACGCCAGGAGGTCGACCGGCACGCGACCATCGGTGCAGAAATGCTGACGCGAGTGGAAGGCACCGAAGTCATCGCCCCGTGGATCCGACACTCCCACGAACGGTTCGACGGCCTGGGTACCCCCTCGGGGCTGCGCGGAGAAGAGATCCCGGAGGCATCCCGCATCCTCTGCGTCGCCACGGCATACACAGCGATGAGAACCGACCGGCCCTACCGAAGAGCCATGCATGCCGAGGCGGTGCGCGACGAGATCACACGATGCGCCGGGACCCAGTTCGACCCGACGGTCGTCGAGGACCTGTTCGCTGAACTAGCGACCGGCGACCGACCGGCAGAGGAGATCTCCGAGACGCCCCAGCCCTAGACTGCCTACTCGACGGAGAGCTTGCCGAACTCCAACCTGGATTCGAGCCCTACCACGAAGAGAGCACCAGCCCAATGGTTTACGACATGACGGCCAATGCAGTCCACTGATCGCCCGCCTGCCCGGGCAACGCTCGGAGCGCTACTCATCGACCTGGTGTGCGTGGTGGCATTCTGTGCGATCGGCCGTCGCACCCACACCGAAGGATTGACTATAGGTGGCATCGCCGAGACATCGTGGCCCTTCCTCACCGGAACCGCACTGGGATGGTTGCTCTCACGCGGCTGGCAGCGTCCCATCGCGCTCGCTCCCACCGGGCTGGTGGTGTGGGTGTGCACCGTGGTCGTCGCAATGCTGTTGCGCAGAGCCACATCTCAGGGCACTGCCGTGAGCTTCATCGTGGTCGCCTCGGTGACCACCATGGTGCTGTTGATCGGGTGGCGTGCTGCGGCTCGGTTAATTTCTCGTCGGTGAGTCGACAATCACTCGTCTGAATCAACTATCGGCTCTGGCGATGCCGCGCCCGCGAACCCAGAGTGCCGCAGGGGCGGGCTCCCCCGCGCAGGCGGGGGTTGGCACACCCTGTCTCGCACCGACCTCAGTTCGCGTCAGGCGCGATGATGACGCCGCAGCGGTTTTGCAGGTCCTCCAACGGTTTGCGGATCGCCGTCAACTCTGCGAATACCTGCGGGTTTTCGACCAGGTACGCGTCGATCTCCTCCTCAAGCGCCGGGCTCGGCGTCTTGTGCAGGCCGGAGAAGAACGCGTTCACCTCGGGGTGGGTGAACAGGTAGGTCGCCGAAGCCGCTGAGACGCCGGCAGCCGTCCCAGAGAAGTCGCCCGCGGTGCAGTTCGGTGGTTGGGGTTGCGCCGCCGCCACAGGCAGTGCACCAAACAACATCGCGCCCGCGAGCGCGCTGCCGCCCAGCCCGCCAGCGACCGCACGACGGACGGTGGGTGCCGAGAACAACATGGAGGCTCCTTCATCAGAGTTAGACAGAAACCAGTGTCGGTCACCGGTTAGGACCATATTAAGAACATACGCAAGGGAACGCCCGATTTCGGGCCGAGCAGCAGACGAACACCTGAGAAACATCGATCCTCCGCGCAGGATCGACGGCACGAGATTTCTGCGCCGACTACCGCCATCGTAAGCGTTCGATCCGACAGATCCGGCAGGCGATGGCATGGGCGTTAGAGCTGCTTAAAGCACTGCTAACGAGCGTTCACGAGAGCCGTCCCCGCGGCTAGCTGCGGTAGGCTCTCGCTAGAAAATGGCGGCGAGAAAGCGGGAGTTCCGATCCAGCAGTTCATGATGCGCATCAGCAGCAACCTGCGCAGATACCGCTGGGCGGTGTTCGCTGCGTGGTTGCTGCTATTGGTGCCTTCGGTGTACCTCGCCATGAACCAATCTGGCCATCTCACTGGCGGTGGCTTCGAGGTCGAAGGTTCGCAGTCACTGTATGTGCAGCACCAGCTCGAGGCGCAGTTCCCCGACCAGGGCGCATCCCCTTTGGCTCTGGTTGCAGCACCGCGTCCGGACGCCTCCTTCAGCGATATGAACAACGCGGTTGCGCAGCTGGAACAGCTGGCGGCCGAGATTCCCAGCGTCAAGGTGATGCCGAACTCGCCAGGGCAGCCTCCACCCCAGCCGGACCGCCCATACGTCGTCACCCTGCAGCTGGACTTCGACAACACCGGCGCCGTCGACGTCGCCAAACAATTGCGGGAAAAGGTCGGTGTCCACGGTGACCAGCCCGGCGAAACGGCGGATGGCAAGGTTCGCCTCTATGTCATCGGACAGGGCGCGCTGGGCGCGGCCGCCGCCCTGGCAACCAAGCACGACATCGCGCAGGCCGAGAAATGGAACCTGCCGATAGTTCTGATCGTCCTGCTCGCTGTGTTCGGTTCGCTGGCCGCCGCCGCGATGCCCCTGATACTGGGAATCTGCACCGTCGCCGTCACGATGGGGCTGGTCTACCTGTTGTCGACGTTCACGCAAATGTCGGTCTTCGTGACTTCGACGGTGTCTATGTTCGGCATAGCAGTAGCCATCGACTACTCCCTGTTCATCTTGATGCGTTTCCGCGAGGAACTGCGCGCAGGTCGAGAGCCCGCCGACGCCGCTGACGCCGCCATGGCCACCTCCGGCCTAGCGGTTGTGCTGTCCGGCCTGACAGTAATTGCCTCGGTGCTGCAGTCGATGGCCACCGGCGCAATCCTGGCCGTGGCGCTCGCAGTACTCACCTCCACGACGCTGATTCCAGCTGTCCTGGCGACGTTTGGCCGGGCAGCGGCGAAGCGTTCTTCGTATCTGCACTGGTCGCGACGCCCCGAAGCGACCCAATCCCGGTTCTGGTCCCGCTGGATCGGCGGGGTCATGCGCCGGCCTTGGCTGTCAGCCCT
>JBMYXJ010000391.1:0-3590 GCA_049608285.1 Mycobacterium sp.
GTCGGGCAACGATGCCGCTGTACGTGCGGTACGCGAACGCATCGGCACCGAGATCCACCGGCGCATCCGCGCGGCAGTCGGCCCCGGCGGCGATCCGCGAACGCTGGCGGCACTAGAGATGACGTTCTCCGGCGCGCTGGTCACGGCCGGCAGCGGCGCGTTCACCTATCACCAGATCGCCGACCGGTTGAGCTACGTCGTCGGCCTCATCATCGGAGAGGCCCGATGACCACTAACAGCGGCGCCGTCAGTGAGGTCATATTGGACCCCTACGACTACGCCTTCCACGAGGATCCCTACCCCTACTACCAACGGTTGCGCGCCGAAGCCCCGCTGTATCACAACGAGGAACTGGGTTTCTGGGCACTGTCGCGCCACCGTGACGTCCTGCAGGGCTTCCGCAACAGCACGACGCTGTCCAACGCCCACGGCGTCTCGCTCGACCCGGCCTCCCGTGGCCCGCACGCTTCCAAGACGATGTCTTTTCTGGCAATGGACGATCCAGCCCATCTGCGGCTACGCACATTGGTGTCAAAGGGCTTCACACCGCGCCGCATTCGGGAGCTTGAACCCAGGATCACCGAGTTGACCATCAAGCACCTCGAAGCCATGCTCGAACAGGGCAGCGGCTCCGAAACCGTCGACTACGTCAATGAATTCGCCGGCAAACTCCCCATGGACGTGATCTCCGAGTTGATGGGCGTACCGCAGGCTGACCGCGATCAGGTGCGTGCATGGGCCGACGACGTGGTGCACCGCGACGAGGGCGTCAGCGACATCCCCGCTGCGGCCATCGAGGCATCGATCAACCTGATCGTCTACTACCAGGCGATGATCGCCGAGCGACGCAAGCAGCCTGCCGACGACCTGACCTCATCCCTGCTGGAAGCCCAGATCGACGGTGACCGTCTCACCGATGATGAGGTTCTGGGCTTCATGTTCTTGATGGTGATCGCGGGCAACGAGACCACCACCAAACTCCTTGCCAATGCAGCGTTCTGGGGTCACCGCAACCCCGACCAGCTCGCTCCGGTATATCGCGACAGCCAGCGTGTGCCGTTGTGGGTGGAGGAGACACTGCGATACGACACCTCCAGCCAGATCCTGGCCCGCACCGTTTCCGGCCAGTTGACGTTGTATGACACCACAATCCCCGAAGGGGACGTCGTGCTTCTCCTTCCGGGATCCGCACACCGCGACGAGCGGGTGTTCGAAAACCCCGATGACTACATCATCGGTCGTGAAATCGGCTCGAAGTTAATGAGTTTCGGCAGTGGCGCACACTTCTGCCTTGGCGCGCATCTCGCGCGGATGGAGGCGCGGGTAGCTCTTGTCGAGTTGTTCAAGCGAATCAGCCATTATGAGGTTGACGAAGCCAGCGCCGTGCGGGTGCACTCCAGCAACGTGCGTGGGTTCGCCCGCCTTCCGATCACCGTCGAGCTCCGCTAGAACGGCCCGAAAGGTTTCAGATGCCCCGCTTTGAACCGCTGCCCGACCGTCGGCCCGCCCTGGTCGCAGGTGCCTCCTCAGGTATCGGCGCTGCGACCGCTGTCGAACTCGCCGCCCGCGGCTTTCCGGTTGCTCTGGCCGCCCGGCGGGTAGAGAAGTGCCAAGAGATCGCCGCTCAGATCCGCGCCGACGGAGGCGAGGCCATCGCGGTGCACCTCGACGTCACCGATCCGGACTCGGCGAAGGCCTGCGTCGAGCAGACAACAACAGAACTCGGTGACATCGAGGTACTGGTTGCCGGAGCGGGTGATACTTACTTCGGCAAGATCGAGTCCATCAGCACCGAACAGTTTGAGTCCCAGGTACAGATCCACCTGATCGGCGCCAACCGGGTGTCTGCCGCGGTGTTGCCAGGGATGCTCGAGCGCCAGCGTGGCGACCTGATATTCGTGGGTTCCGATGTCGCGTTGCGCCAGCGCCCACACATGGGGGCCTACGGCGCCGCCAAAGCCGCTCTGGTCGCGATGGTGCACAACCTGCAGATGGAGCTTGAGGGCACCGGCGTGCGCGCCTCGATCGTGCATCCCGGCCCGACGAAAACATCCATGGGCTGGAGCCTTCCCGCCGAACTGCTCGGCCCCGCGCTCGAAGACTGGGCCAAGTGGGGCCAGGCTCGCCATGACTACTTCCTGCGGGCAGCCGACCTCGCCCGGGCGATCACTTTCGTGGCAGAGACGCCACGGGGAGGCTTCATCGCGAACATGGAACTTCAACCCGAAGCCCCACTGGCATCCAAGAAGGAACGCCAGCAACTCAAAGTCGATGAGGAAACAGTTCAAGCGAGCAAGAGCGACGGTCCGCGCGCAGCACATGGCGCGACCGGGGGAAGGGAACAGGGCTGATGACCACCGCTACCGTGCCCCGGGTCTCTGGCGGCGAAGAGGAACACGGCCACCTCGCGGAGTTCCGCGCCGATCCGATCGGTCTGATGAAGCGCGTCCGGGAGGAGTGCGGTGACGTCGGCTGGTTCCAACTGGTCGACAAGCATGTCATCCTGCTGTCGGGCGCCGAGGCGAACGAGTTCTTCTTCCGTTCTGCCGACGAGGATCTCGACCAGGCCGAGGCCTATCCGTTCATGACACCGATCTTTGGTAAAGGCGTGGTGTTCGACGCCTCTCCCGAACGGCGCAAGGAGATGCTGCACAACTCGGCACTGCGCGGTGAGCAGATGAAGGGCCACGCTGCCACAATCGAGGCTGAGGTCCAAAAGATCACCAAAGATTGGGGCGAGAGTGGGGAAATTGAACTGCTGGACTTCTTCGCCGAACTTACGATCTACACCTCGACCGCCTGCCTCATCGGACTGAAGTTCCGCGAGCAGTTAGATCAACGGTTCGCGAACTACTACCACGAACTGGAGCGCGGGACCGACCCGCTCTGCTACGTCGACCCTTACCTGCCGATCGAGAGCTTCAAGCGTCGCGATGAGGCACGCTTGAAGCTGGTGGCCCTGGTTCAGGAAATCATGGACCAACGTCTGGCCGATCCACCGCGGGACAAGGCCGACCGCGACATGCTCGACGTGTTGGTGTCGATCAAGGATGAGGAGGGCCGTCCTCGGTTCTCCGCCGACGAGGTCACCGGCATGTTCATCTCGTTGATGTTCGCCGGCCATCACACCAGCGCGGGCACCTCGTCGTGGACGCTGATCGAGTTGATCCGTCACCCCGAGATCTACGGCGAGGTCCAGCGGGAGCTCGACGACCTCTACTCAGACGGGCAGGAGGTGAGTTTCCATGCGTTGCGCCAGATTCCGATGTTGGACAACGTCGTCAAGGAGACCCTGCGCCTGCATCCGCCGCTGATCATCCTGATGCGGGTGGCCCAGGGCGAGTTCGATGTTGCGGGCTTCGGAATCCATAGGGGCGACTTCGTGGCCGCCTCGCCCGCAATCAGCAACCGGATCGCCGAGGACTTCCCGGATCCCGATGCGTTCAACCCGAGCCGCTACGAGAAACCCGAGCAGGCCGACGTCGTCAACCGGTGGACCTGGATCCCGTTCGGCGCCGGACGGCACCGCTGTGTCGGGGCGGCCTTCGCGACCATGCAGATCAAAGCAATCTTCTCGGTGCTTCTGCGCA
>JBMYXJ010000392.1:0-3584 GCA_049608285.1 Mycobacterium sp.
GGCCTCGCCACCGCTGGTGATCGCTTACGCGCTGGCCGGCACGATGGACTTCGACTTCGAAACCGAGCCCCTCGGCAAAGACACCGACGGCAATGACGTCTTCCTGAAGGACATCTGGCCCTCGCAGAAGGAGATCTCCGACGTCATCGCAAGCTCGATCAACCAGGAGATGTTCTCGCAGAATTACGGCGACGTCTTCAAGGGCGACCAACGCTGGCAGTCGCTGCCAACCCCGGACGGCAAGACCTTCGAGTGGGATGCGAAATCGACCTACGTGCGCAAGCCCCCGTACTTTGACGGCATGCCCGCTGCGCCGACGCCGGTCGCCGACATCAGTGGTGCCAGAGTGCTTGCCCTACTGGGGGATTCGGTTACCACTGACCACATCAGCCCGGCGGGCAATATCAAGTCAGGCACCCCGGCCGCACAGTATCTGGAGTCCCACGGTGTTGAGCGCAAGGACTACAACTCCTATGGCTCGCGGCGCGGAAACCACGAAGTGATGATGCGCGGCACGTTCGCCAACATCCGACTTCGCAACCAACTGCTCGACGACGTCTCCGGTGGCTACACCCGCGACTTCACTCTGGCCACCGATAGCGGCGAGGCACCGCAGGCATTCATCTACGACGCGGCGCAGAACTATGCCGCACAGGACATACCGCTGATCGTGTTGGGAGGCAAAGAATACGGGTCGGGCTCCTCGCGAGACTGGGCGGCGAAAGGTACAAGCCTGCTCGGCGTCCGGGCGGTGATCGCCGAATCATTCGAGCGGATCCATCGATCCAACCTGATCGGCATGGGTGTCATCCCCTTGCAGTTCCCGGCCGGCGAGTCGGCGGCCTCTTTGAAGCTGGACGGAACCGAGGTCTACGACATCACCGGGATCGAGGAACTCAACAGCGGCAAGACCCCCAAGACTGTCGCAGTGACCGCGAAAAAGATTGCGGAAGACGGCACAGTGTCTTCAGCGGTCGAATTCGATGCCGTGGTGCGCATCGACACCCCAGGTGAGGCGGATTACTACCGCAACGGTGGCATCTTGCAGTACGTGCTGCGCAACATGCTCAAGTCCTAGCAGAGTGAAATGCCGAGGGTAACCGACGATCACCTGACGGCGCGTCGTCGCCAGATCCTCGACGGCGCCCGTCGGTGCTTTGCCGAGCACGGCTACGACCGGGCCACCGTACGCCGCCTCGAGCATACGATCGGGCTGTCGCGCGGTGCGATCTTCCACCACTTCCGCGACAAGGACACGCTGTTCTTCGAACTCGCGCGCGAAGACGCAGAACGAATGGCCGACGTGGCCACGCGTGAGGGCCTCATTCAGGTGATGCGCGAGATGCTGGCTGCGCCAGAGCAATTCGACTGGCTGGCGACTCGGCTGGAAATCGCGCGCAAGCTACGCAACGATCCCGAGTTCAGCCGGGGCTGGGCCGAGCGCTCAGCAGAGTTGTCAACGGCCACCACCGAACGTCTGCGGCGCCAGAAGCGGGCAGGGCGACTGCGCGACGACGTGCCCGACGAGGTGCTACGCACCTACCTCGAGCTGGTGCTCGACGGCCTGCTCGCGCGGCTCGCCTCCGGAGACGAACCCGAAAGGCTCAGCGCCGTGCTGGACCTCGTAGAAGCGTCGCTGCGACAGCAGAAACCGAATTAGCCGAACGCATTCCGCGCCAATGGCCGGGGCTCAAGCCAGCTCGATGAGGTCACGGTATTCCTCGGACCAGAAATCCTCGGTGCCGTCGGGCAACAGCACAACCCGCTGGGGGTCCAGCGCCTCGGCGGCCCCCGGATCGTGGGTCACCAGCACCACGGCTCCCAGGTAGCTGCGCAGCGCGTCCAGAACCTGTTCTCGTGAGGCGGGATCGAGATTGTTGGTCGGTTCGTCGAGCAACAACACGTTCGCTGTGGAGGCGACGAGTCCAGCCAAGGCTAGCCGTGTCTTCTCCCCTCCTGACAGCGTGCCTGCAGGCTGATCGAGCTGCGCGCCGCTGAACATGAACGCGCCCAGCAGGCCGCGGAGGTCTTGCTCGCCGGTATCGGGAGCGGCATGGCGGATGTTCTCCCACACCGTCGAGTTGTCGTCGAGAGTGTCGTGTTCCTGGGCGAAGTAGCCGAGCTTGCAGCCGTGTCCGGGCTCCAATTCCCCCGCGTCAGGGCTTTCGGTGCCGGCAAGAAGCCGCAGCAGCGTTGTCTTGCCCGCACCGTTGAGCCCGAGCACTACCACCCGCGACCCGCGGTCGATCGCCAGGTCGACACCGGTGAACACTTCCAGCGACCCGTAGGTCTTCGTCAGCCCCTTGGCGACCAACGGGGTTCGCCCACACGGAGCGGGCGTCGGGAACTTGATCCGGGCGACCTTATCGGACACCCGTTCTGCGTCGAGGGCAGCTATCATACGGTCCGCGCGCCGCAACATATTCTGGGCGGCAACGGCTTTGGTGGCTTTGGCGCCCATCTTGGCAGCCTGCACCCGCAGGGCTGAGGCCTTGCGCTCGGCGTTGACCCGCTCGCGGCGGCGCCGTTGTTCGTCGGTGGCGCGGGCATCCAGGTACTTCTGCCACCCCATGTTGTAGACGTCGGCCTCACCGCGGACCGCGTCGAGGAACCACACCCGGTTCACGATGTCGGCGAGGAGGTCGACGTTGTGGCTGATGACGACAAGCCCGCCGGTGTGGTTCTGGAGAAAGGCGCGCAGCCAGCCGATCGAGTCGGCGTCAAGGTGGTTGGTCGGTTCGTCCAGAAGCAGCGTGGTCGCCGAGTTTTGCCCCGCTCCACCCCCATCACTGGCAGCGAAAAGGATGCGGCTCAGTTCCACGCGGCGGCGCTGACCGCCTGAGAGGGTTCGCAGCGGCTGGGTCAAGACGCGCTCGGGCAGACCGAGGCTCGCGCAGATGCGGCCGGCCTCGCTCTCTGCGGCGTAGCCCCCGAGGGCGGCGAACCTCTCCTCGAGTTGCCCGTATCGCCGGACCGCCTTGTCGCGGGCAGAATCGTCGGCCACTTCAGCCATCAAGGCTTGTTGCTTCTCCAAGTCGGCCAGAAGCGTGTCCAGTCCACGCGCCGAGAGCACTCGGTCGCGGGCCAGCATGTCGAGGTCACCTTCTCTGGGGTCCTGGGGCAGGTAACCGATTTCACCAGTACGGGTGATGGCCCCCGCGTAGGGCTCACCCTCCCCCGCCAGAATGCGCATGGTGGTGGTCTTGCCGGCTCCATTACGACCAACCAGACCGATGCGGTCACCGGGCTGAATGCGTAGCGCGGCCCCATCAACCGAAAGCAATGTGCGCGCCCCAGCGCGGACCTCGAGGTCCGTTGCGGTGATCACGCTCGTCTCCCCTACTGCTTGTCGTCGGTGAAGACCGGGGGTCGCCCCTGTGCGCGTGCCGCGACGGCCTCTTCGAAGTTGCCGGTCAGCAAACGAAGGTAAAGCTGTCCCAGACCCTCGGCCTGCATGTGCCCTTCCAGGCTCGATGCGTCCAGTCCACTCCACAGTGTGCGTTTGGTCAACTCGACCCCTGGCTGGGAAAACGACGCGATCCGCTCTGCCATCTCCACGCAACAGTCGAGCAGCTCGGCCGGCG
>JBMYXJ010000393.1:0-3570 GCA_049608285.1 Mycobacterium sp.
CACCAGAAAACGCGATCTGTGCGCACACCAGGGTTCAGCGGATCAGGAGAGCCGCTCCACGACCATTGCCATGCCCTGACCACCGCCGACGCACATCGTCTCGATGCCAAACGTCTTGTCATGGGTCTTCAGGTTGTTGAGCAGCGTGGCTGTGATGCGAGCACCTGTCATGCCGAACGGATGACCGAGAGCGATTGCGCCGCCGGACACGTTGAGCTTTTCTTCGTCGATTCCGAGCTCGCGGGCCGACCCGAGCACCTGCACCGCAAATGCCTCGTTGATCTCGAATAGGTCAATATCGGCGATGCTCATTCCGGCGCTGGCCAGCGCTTTTTTCACGGCCTCGATCGGGCCCAGCCCCATGATCTCCGGTGACAGACCAGAGACGCCAGTCGACACGATGCGTGCCAGCGGAGTCAGCCCGAGAGCCTTGGCCTTGGCATCGCTCATGATCACTGCGGCGGCGGCGCCATCGTTCAGCGGGCATGCGTTGCCCGCCGTGATGGTGCCGTTGGGCCGGAACACCGGCTTGAGCTGGCTGATTTTCTCGTAGGTGGTCCCGGCGCGCGGGCCATCATCAGTCGACGCGACGGAGCCGTCGGGCAACGTGACCGGGGAGATCTCGCGCGCGAAGAAACCGCTGTTGATGGCTTCTTCTGCACGATTCTGAGAGCGCACTCCCCAGTGGTCTTGGTCTTCACGGCTGATGCCGGTGAACAGCGCGACGTTTTCAGCCGTCTGTCCCATCGCGATGTAGACATCGGGGATGTTGCCGTCGCTGCGCGGATCGTGCCATTCGTCAGCCCCCGCTGCGGCCTGCTCGGTGCGGGCTTCAGCCTCGGCGAACACCGGGTTCTTGGAGTCCGGGGCTCCGTCGGCGGCGCCCTTGCCGAATCGGGATACCGTCTCCACTCCGGCTGAGATGAAAGCCTCACCCTCGCCGGCTTTGATTGCGTGGAACGCCATCCGTGTGGTCTGCAGGGAAGACGAGCAGTAGCGGTTGACGGTCGTGCCTGGCATCAAGTCGTAGCCGAGCTCTACTGCCACCGCGCGTGCGATGTTGTAACCGGCCTCGCCGGCGGGCTGTCCGCAGCCCATCATCAGGTCGTCAATCTCCCCAGGATCCAGGGCCGGCACCTTCTCGAGCGCGGCCTTCACCATCTGCGCGGCAAGGTCGTCGGGGCGCATGGACACCAGCGAGCCCTTGTAGGCCCGGCCTATCGGTGAGCGGGCAGTAGCGACGATGACGGCCTCGGGCATGACGGCTCCTTCGGGAAGCGGGCGGTTGCATGACTCTGCAGAACTGAAGCGACTACTCAGAACCTAGCCCGCAGAGGCCATGTTCGGAGCGGCGACCCTCCCCTGCGCAAGCCCGGGGACTCCGCCCAGCACAGGTGCGGGGACACCAGTCGAGCGCCGCCACAGCCGACTAAGCCGGGCGAGCAGCGATCCGTGGCGAGCCGTCCTGGATTCCAGCGCCTGCTCCGAGGGCATCTCAGGGACTGGCTCCCCGAGCGCTTCGCACAGTGCAGGCAGTAACTGCAGGGCAGCCAATTCATAACCCGCAGCCGAAGGATGGAACATGTCTGACGAGAACAGCAGCTCTGGCGTCTTCGAAAAATGCGGTGCCAACAGATCGGAGAACGGCACGGGGACGCCGCCGGCTGACCGTACTTCTGCCGCTTGCGCGCGTGCCAGCCGAAGCCCGCGCCCCCGGGCCACCCACCGCAGTGGCTGAGGAATCGCGGTGATAACTCCGAAATCCGGGCAGGTGCCGACGGTGACGACTGCACCGCCTGCCCGCAGCCGCTGCACTGCCCGCCCGAGTCGGCGGGCGGACGGGCCGATTCCGTTGGGTTTTGTGATGTCGTTGGCCCCGATCATGATCACCGCCGCATCGGGAGGGGGACCGGCTACGAACATGGCGTCGATCTGACCGGACAGGCCCTTAGAGGTCGCGCCGACGATCGCCTTGGTGCTCAGCCGAATCCGCTTGCCAGATGCTTGGGCCAACCCCCTGGCCAGCAGTACTCCAGGCACTTCGTCGCTGTTCGCGCAGCCGTAGCCGGTGGCGGTGGAATCGCCGAAGATCATCAGATGCAGATCGAACGGCACCTCACGGTGCCAGCGTTCGACAGGTCCGCCGCTCGGTGCATAGACACCGTCGGCGCGCGGGGGAGTGTCCCACGACTTGGGTATGACTCGGCGCGCTTGCTCGGCCTGCCCGCTCAGCAGGTTTCGGGCCCCGACGTAGGCGGAGCCAGTCGAGGCGAGCGTGGCCGCAGCCGCCAAGGCGATGGCCGACCGACGCGGTGCATTGATGCCCACGCGACCAGTTTAGAGTCGAGTTGCACAGTTGCTGGCGTGGCGCCGTGCGCGGGCGATCACAGTGGGGTATCAACTCCGGTACTAAATTGGTTTTACCAATTGTGATAAAGATTACTCATGACAAGCTAAGTTATGAGGTTGTCTGAGTAACTCGACTTATTGCGGACTACGACTTTGTAGGAAGTGGTGGCGATGACGGCTCCGAGCAAGGTGCCCAGTACTGCACATTTGGGTGTCAGGCCAGGTAGAGGGCATAAAACCCGCAGGTTTCCGGTCAGCGACGGCGCCCCCGTCGAGGTCGTGGAGGATGGTCCGAGCCTTGCGGGCCGGGTCATGAGCTTGGCCGCGATGCTGACGATCAAGCCAACGTTGGCCATAGGCAGCTACGCTCCCAGGCTGCCGTGGCCGTGGGGCCTGGTGGACATCGCCGCCAAGATCATGCGCCCTGTTCCGGGTACTGTGCGCGCCACTATTTCGCTGCCGCACTGCACCGCGCAGCTGGTGCGTGCCGCCGGTGTTCTGCCCGCAGACGGCAAACGCAGTGTCGTCCTCTACTTGCATGGCGGGGCTTTTCTGACGTGCGGTGTCAATACCCACGGCCGCCTGGTGGCGGGACTGTCGAAGTGCGCGGACAGCCCCGTCCTGGTGGTCAACTACCGAATGATCCCCAAGCATTCCCTCGGTACCGCACTCGATGACTGCTTCGACGCCTACAAGTGGCTTCGTGAGACGGGCTACCAGCCAGACCAGATCGTGTTGGCCGGTGACTCGGCGGGCGGCTACCTGGCCCTGGCGCTCGCCCAGCGCCTCCTGGTCGAGGGCATCAACGGCTATGAAGGCGAATCGCCTGCCGCCATCGCAACGATGTCGCCGCTATTCGAGATCGACAACGAGGCTCGCGGCGACCATCCGAACGTTCGCACCGACGCAATGTTCCCGCATAAGGCTTTCCACGCACTCGTCGAGCTGATCGGTGAGGCTGCGAGCCGCAACGTTGTCCATGGCCGGCCCGAGGAGATTTACGAGCCGCTTGACCACATTGAACCTGGGCTGCCACGCACTCTCATCCACGTCTCCGGGTCCGAAGTTCTGCTTAGCGATGCACGGAAGGCGGCCCGTCTGCTGGCAGCCGCGGGTGTCCCGGTTGAGCTACATATTTGGCCTGGTCAGATGCATGTTTTCCAGCTGGGGGCACCCGCGGTGTCAGAAGCCAGCCGGTCCATTCGCCAGGTCGGGGAGTAC
>JBMYXJ010000394.1:0-3568 GCA_049608285.1 Mycobacterium sp.
CACCTGCTCGGGCTAGCGGTTTGAGTACAAGGGTGTGAGCCACGGTGAAGTCGTCGCTGGAGTTGGAGCTGGCGCCGTGCATAGGTAGTAGCTCGCCTACCGAGTCGACGATGGCTACCGCGGGGCGCCATGACTGCGAGTCGTCGATTACTTGCCGTAACTCGGTACGGTCCTCGGGTTCGCAGTATCGGAAGCGGTCGGGGTTGCGGAGTGCCGCCTCGTCGGCCCCCATGTCGAGTAGCCGCCGAACTGTCGCGGGTGCGCCGTTGTGGTCGAGGTCGATGACCAGGACGCGGCGGCCGGCGTTGAGGGCTTCGACGACGCAGGCAAGACAAAGCCAGCTCTTGCCGCTCTCGGGGTCGCCGAACAACCAGTTCACTTGGCCTGCGTAGAACAGGTACGTGCCGTCGGTTCTGCGGGCAAGTTGCGGTTCCGGTGGTTGGGGCATGGCCTCATCGAGTAGTGCGGATATGTCGACGTAGATGGAGGTTTCATCCGCGGTTCCGGTTCCGTACTCCTGCTTCGGGGAACCGGGAACCGCGTGAAGTTCGGTCACGCGGTGACCTCCCATGCCTCGACGATGCGGCTGGCGTTGCGTAGGTTGGTGCCGCCTCGCTTCCACATGGCGCGCAGCGCGGGCAGATTGGGTGCTGGGCATAGGCCGAGGGTCAGCAGGTGCTCGGCGGCCTCGGGATAGCCGTTGATCGGATCGGGGCCGTTGCGGCACGCCAACGGGTCGACATGTCCGCAGTCGAGGGCGGGCAGCCGGTACGTCGCTGCGCGGCGCTGTCTGAGTTGGCGTATAAACTCGCTGTGTCGCCCTGCTGTTCTGGATTCCGCCCCGTTGCCCGCGGGGCGGTTTTCTTTTGTCGGCATCTAGTCCTCCTGGGTGATGCTCGTGATGTAGGCGGCGATGGATCCACCGGTGATGAAGGCGCGGCGTCCAATTCGTGCCCGGACTAGGTGTCCCTCGTCGATGAGTCGGTAGAGGGTGGTCCGGCCGATCCCGCCGAGTTCCTGCTGTGCGTCCTCGATTGGTACGAGGTGACGCACAAGTTCGCGTGTTTGCATGTCACCCCCTCTCCGAGGTGTTGTCGTTCAATGGGATTCGCTCTGTTGAGTTGTCAAGCAACGTTCCGGGTGTTCTCTGACGCTTGCCGGTGCGCCACTAGAGTGCTCCATTTAGTGATACGGTGCCATAGCAGTGGCATTGCATTAGCTAGGCGTGTTAGTGAAAGGCGGGCGAACTAGTGGCCTCTGGAGTAACGGCCAGGGTCGAGGTCGAGCTTGAAGGCATCGGCGTTATCGGCTGGGTGATGTGGGACATGTTCGGACCCGAGTCTGAGGTCGACGGCGTCCTAATTCCCGACCAGTTCTTTCTACGATTCCCCGGAGGCGGTGATCAGCCATCTCTTCGCGTCGACTTTGTAGTGCGTTCATCTCAGGTCATCTGCGCGGGGGTGCATCTAGATGCGAAAGCCGAAGGGCGGGAGATCAACTCGTCCGATGTGGAGTTCGTTCGGCGCCAGCTTGGCGAGTTGACCCGGACTGCGACGACCAGTGTGATGCAGTACGAACGGAAGGACGAATCGAGCGGGCGGCAGAAAAGGGGGCTGGTCGGCCACGATGACGCCACCGACGCTTACCGAACACTTAGCCAGAAGCCAAAGCGACGCAAGATCACGACGAACCATCTCCGCAAGGTTGCGTCGCTTTACACAGAAAATATCGACGGCAAGCCCTGGGCGGCCATCGCCGAGCACTTCGATGTGTCCTCCGCAACGGCTGGCCGCTACGTCGTGCAGGCGCGCAAAGCGGGCTTATTGCCTGCAACGGAATCTGGTCGAAAGAAGGCGTGACTGATGAGTAAGCGGGCGAATGGTGAGGGCAACGTCAGGCAGCGTGCAGATGGCCGGTGGGAGGGCTCACTGTCCTACGTCGACCCGGTGACCGAGATGCGGAAACGCACCTACGTGTACGGCAAGACGGCAGCCGAAGCGCGGCGCGAACTCCGCAAGGTCCGGCAGCGCATCGAGGGCGGGCAGCCGGCCAAGGACGCGCCCGACACGGTGGCGTCATGGCTGGAGCGGTGGCGGGAATCGTCGCTGGCAGCGTCGGACCGCAAGTCGACCACGAAGTCGTTGTACGGGTCGCTGTCACGTAAGCACCTTGAGATCGGCGCGCTCGCAGCGAAGCGGCTCGACAAGCTCAAGCCGACCGACGTCGAATCGCTGATTGTGAAGCTACGCGGCGACGGGCTCTCAGACTCAACCGTGCGCAATATCTATGCGGTGCTGCGCCAGGCGCTGGACGTGGCGGTGCGGGACGGCTTGCTGGGCGCGAACCCGGTGGCGAAGGTGAAGCGACCCGGCGTCGCTCGGCAGGAAGCGAGCTACCTCCCCGCTCCGGAGGTGGCGCGGCTGCTCGACGCGGCGAAGGGCCTGCGCTACTACGTCGCGGTGGTGTTGATGGCCAGTACTGGTCTGCGTCGTGGCGAGGTCTGCGGTCTTGCGTGGCCGGATGTTGACCTCGGTAGGGGTGAGCTTCGGGTGCGGCACACATTGTCGCGGGTTGATGGTCACCTGGTTTTGACCGAGCCGAAGACGGACCGGTCGCGCCGTCGGGTGCCGTTGCACGCCGGGCTGGTCAGTGAACTGAAGGCGTGGCGGAAGCAGCAGGTGGCCGAGCGTCTCGCGGCCGGGGACCAGTGGACGGCGACGGACATGGTGTTCTCCACCGAGTTGGGCACGATGGTTGACCCCCGCAATCTTCTGCGGACCGTGGAGCTGGCGGCGAAGAAAGCCAAGATTGAGGGGGTCGGCGCGCACACCATGAGGCACAGCGCGGCGGTGGCATGGCTGGAATCGGGCGTGCATATCAAGGCGGCGGCCGACCTACTCGGGCACTCATCGATCGCCATCACCGGAGATTTGTACGGTCACACGTCTGACGACACGGCCAGGGCTGCGGTCGACGGCCTGGGAGCAGCGCTCGGGCTCTGAGAGTGAAGGGAACGAACATGACAGACCTAGTCACAGCGGCCGAAGCGCAGATGCTGGCGAAGTACCGCGCGGAGCTGCGCGGCTTGCTCGACACCTTTAGCCCCGCCGACCTCGAGTTGCCCGAGGTTCTTGCGCTTATCGCTGTTGTCGCGCCAGTTGCGGCGCGGGCCGGGCGCCAAGGCAGTCCGTCGCCAATCGGGCCGAAGCTGAGCATCGTCGCCGGAGAGTCCGATGCCGACTAACCCCGACGAACTGGAACGGTTGCGCGCCGCCCTTGTGGACCGCTTCGAGCGGCACCCGCCCAGCACGTGGTCAGATACTCTGCTGGCCGCCGTCGTTGCCGTGATCGACGTGGAGTACGACTCTCCCCCGCCGTCGCAGCAGCCCGGACTCCGTCGGCTCAGCCTTGTACCCAAACCGTCGAACCGGTGATCGAAACCGATGCGTCTGGTTGTGGTCAACGGTTGTGGTCGGGGCATGAAAAAGGCCGTTTCCGAACTACGGAAACGGCCTCTGACCTGTGTCGGGCTGACAGGATTTGAACCTGCGACCACTTGACCCCCAGT